>NZ_JBNZCE010000022.1:0-89839 GCF_050589265.1 Actinoplanes sp. G11-F43 | reverse complement strand
GGCCGCGCTCTTCTACGTACCGCCCGATACCGGCGTGACTACACCAAAACCGATCATCCGGTCATACCTCTATCTTGCAGAGGCCCTGGGGAGAAGTTGTCCAGGATCAGGTGCAGCGTTTCGCTTGGCCAACGCCTGCGGAGGCTCTTGAGGAAGTCGAGGAACTCGATCGAACGTTTCCGGTCCCTGATCCGGTAATGGATCTTCCCGGTGGCCAGGTCGAGGCTGGCGATCATGTGCCGGACCCCGTGATCACGGTGATAGGTGGCCCGCAACCGGACCGGCTTACCCTGCGGTTTCCAGGCTTTACCGGGCCGTGGTTGCAGGTTCAACGGCCCGAACTCGTCGACGCAGACAACTCGGCCGCCGGCGGGCGGATGGTCGTAGAGGTCCAGGATCGCTCGCATCTTGGCGACGAAGTTAGGGTCGTTGCTGGCCTTCCACGTCTTCGAGGACTGCCAGGTCACCCCTTGTTCGTGCAGGATCCGCCGGACGGTCTCGATGCTGATCGTGGCGACCCGGCCGGTGGCGATCAGGTAGTCACGCAGCTTGGACAGGCTCCAGCAGGAGAACGGCTGTCCGAGGAATCGGGGGTCACACCGGGCGATCACGCAGATCCAGTCACGGTCCTGCTCACTGATCTTGTTCGGTGTGCCCCCTCTCCATTTTGGGTTCAGCGCGTCGAACCCCCGCTCGTTGAACGCGTGGATCACGTCACGGACGTAGTCGTCGGTGGCCTTGAGCAGGTACGCGATGTCCACCGCGGGCTGGCCTTGGGCGGACATCAGAACGACGATCGCCCGGCGCAGCTTGACCGGATCCTTCCCGGTCCGCGTGATCCGCTGCAGCCGCTGACCTTCCGGCATCGACAGATCCCGTACGAACACTTCCGGACGTCGGCCCACCCGGCATCACCTCCCACAAACAGCGAGAGGAACAGCCTGCCCGAAACATACTCAGAACCGACGGATTACACGGCCAACGTTCAAAGACGAGGCAGTAGCAGCCGGTTCACGGTGCGGTTGGCGACGGCGAGGGGTTTGCCGTCGGCCGGCTGCCGGGTTGGGGTTTTGATACCGAGACCTGCACCTTCGTAGCCCGCGTCGGCCAGCGCGGGCAGCTCAAGTTCGGCGGCCGCCCAGTTCAGAGCGCCGGTGACGCCGAGTTCCCGGGCACAGCTCAGGTCGTGCAGATGGCCGGGCATCGCGGCTCTTCGAAGTTGAGCGGGGTTTGCGGCTGAGTCCGGCCCGAGCGTGAGGGCTCGCAGCTCATCAGTGATCATCTGAGTGTCTAGATCGGATAGTCACAAGTGAAGAGCTGCGAGCATGGTCAACGATACGACCCGGCTGTTGGGCCTGGACGGCCTGGTCGCCGATCGGGTCGAGCTGCACCCGGACGGTTCTCCCGTCGTCCACCTGTCCACCGGTGATGAGCAGGCACGATGCTGCCCGCAGTGCGGATTGCGGGCGGTGCGGGTGAAGCAGTGGACCACGACCCGGCCGCGCGATCCGCCGATGGCCGGGCGGATGGCCCGGCTGCGGTGGCGTAAACGACGCTGGCACTGCGACGAGGCCGGGTGCCCCCGTAAGTCGTTCACCGAGCAGGTGCCGCAGGTTCCGGCACGGGCCCGGATCACCGTCCGGCTGCGTCAAGCCGCCGGTGCGGCGGTCGCCGACGGCAACCGCACGATCGTGCAGGCCGCGCGTGACCTGGGCCTGTCCTGGCCGATCGTGGCTGCCTCGTTCACCGTGCACGCCGCCACGGTGTTGCCGGCCGAACCCGGGCCGGTCACGGTGCTGGGCATCGACGAGGTCCGCCGGGGCAAGCCGCGCTGGAGTTTCGACGAGGCCACCGCGTCGTGGACCACCCTCGTCGACCGGTGGCACGTCGGATTCTGTGATCTCGGCGGCGGGCAAGGGCTGCTCGCCCAGGTCGAGGGCCGCACCAGCAAAGCAGTGACCGACTGGCTGACGGCGCGTCCCACCGCGTGGCGTGAGCAGGTCCAGGCCGTCGCGATCGACATGTGCACCGTGTTCAAGGCCGCGATCCGCGAAGCGCTGCCGCATGCGTTGCTGGTCGTGGACCACTTCCACGTCGTGCAGCTGGCCAACCGGGCCGTCACCGAGGTCCGCCGCCGTATGACCGTCACGCACCGCGGCCGGCGTGGGCGGGCCACCGACCCGGAATGGCAGCAACGCAACCGGCTGACCAGGTCAGCAGCCCGGATGCGTGCCGAACACGTCGACCGGCTGACCGACACTCTTGAGAACCTGCCGACGAAGATCGGCGCACCGATCCTGACCGCCTGGAACGCGAAAGAGGACCTGCTCGACCTGCTGGCGCTGGCCCGTACCCGCCCGGACCGGGAAACCACCGCCCGGCTACTGCACCGCTTCTACACCCGCTGCGCCAGCTCTGACCTGCCCGAACTTCATCGCCTCGCGACCACGATCGAGACCTGGTGGCCGGAAATCCTCGCGTTCCTGCACACCGGCATCACCAACGCCGGCTCAGAAGGCACCAACCGCGTCATCAAAACTGTCGCCCGTGACGCCTACGGATTCCGTAACCCAGAGAACCAGCGGCTACGAACCCGCACCGCGACCACCCGCCGCCACCGGGGACACCTCAATCCCGCTTAACTTCGAAGAGCTGGCATCGCCTCGGCGGTCCAGATCGGTAGACCAGTCGGATTCATGATCGTCTGAAAGTTCGCGCCGAAGTCACGGTGCTTTCCCGAGTACCAGGCGTTGGTCACCGCTCCGATCAGGGCCGTGATCCATCCGGTCACGGTCGTGCTCCCGCCAGTCGCGGCGGCCACGGCCGCGGGGCTCAAGGGCTACATCGCGATCAGCGGCTGGACCACCGACGTCCTCGATAGCTGTACCGGCGCGTCGAGGCCTGGTCGGCACGCTCCGCGCTCGTCACCTGTCGCCGTAGTGATACATGCAAGCGGCGATCTCCACGTCATCACCCTTGATGCGATAGACGAGACGGTGCTCCCGGTCGATTCGCCTGGACCACAGGCCGGACAACTCTCCGCGAAGAGGCTCAGGCTTACCGATACCTCGATAGCCGTTTCGCATGATGTCTTCGATCAGATCGTTGATGCGTTTGATCAGTTTGCGATCGGTATGCCTGCGGTACTGCGACCATGCCGTCTCCGAAAAGACCAACCTCACGCCACGTCCCGCACATCGCCCGGGTCCATGAGCGCGCGTTCCTGCCCCGCGCCCCGGTCCAGCTCAGCCAATGACCGACGCAGGGCATCGGCGTTACTCGGAGTCCGGAGCAGATACTCCGTCTCTTTCATCGACTCGTACTCAGCCAACGGAACGATGACGACGGGCTCGTGCCCGGAGCGGGTCACTATCAACTCCTCGGCATCGTCGACCACGCTGTCGAGTTCGGCGGCAAGATTCTGTCGCAGCTGTGTGAAGTTCACCGTTCGCATCTCCACCTCCGAGTAAGTACAGGAAAGTGTACTCCTGGTCCGACGCTGGAGGGCCCCGGTCAGGAAGGCGGGATCAGGCCGGCCCGGTAGGCGTAGATCGCGGCCTGGACCCGGCTGGTCAGGTTCAGTTTGCCGAGCACCGCGCTCACGTGGATCTTCACGGTACCCTCGGCGAGATGGAGCCGACGGCCGATCTCGGCGTTGGGCAGGCCGGCTCCCAGCAGGGCCAACACCTCCCGTTCCCGTGGGGTCAGCGCCTCCATCCCGCTGCGGGCCTCCAGCCGGTCGCGGAGTTCGCCGCCGTGCAGGACCCGGACGATCCGGTGGGCCACCGCGGGCGCCAGGACCGTGCCACCGTTCATCGCGGCCTTGATGCCACCGATCAGCTCGTACGGGTCGTCGGATTTGAGCAGGAACCCGTGCACTCCGGCGTCGATCGCGCGGGCGATGTACCGGTCCTCCCCGAACGTCGTGATGATCATGACGCGCAGGGCGGGATGACCGGCCCGCAGCGACTCGGCCGCGGTCAGGCCGTCCATCCCGGGCATCCGGATGTCGAGCAGCGCCACGTCGGGCCGGACCCGCTCGACCGCGGCCAGTGCCTCCCGGCCATCCGCGACCTCCGCCACCACCTCGATGCCCGGGTCGGCGGACAGCACGGTGCGCAGCCCGGCCCGTACCAGCGGCTGATCGTCGGCGATGAGAACCCGGATCACCGGTCACGCCCCGTCGAATCACGCAGCCGCGACACCCGGCCGCCGGAGAGACAGACCTGGTAGTTCCCGTACGCCAAGGGGAAGTTTCCGTCCGTGTAGTACCGGCATCCCGGCTCGTCCACCGCCCCGAAGCGCACCGGCGCCTGCCGTCCGGGCAGCAGCCGGGCCGCCTCCTCCGCGGGCATGCCGATCGACAGCCCGGCGAACGCCCGGTCGTCCATCGACGCGTCCCGCACCGCCCAGGCGTAGAAGCCGGACGCCACCACCAGCAGCACCGCGCCGGGGATCACCACGGTCCCGGCCAGCATCCGCCGTACCCGGTGCCGCCGGTCGTGGTGGTCGGCGGTCAGGCCGTCCCGGTCCATTCCGGCCGGCACCACGGCGGACAACCGAAAAGAGCCTCCGGCGGATTCGGTACGCAGCCGGCCACCGGCCCGTTCCAGGCGCCCGGACAGCATCGCCAGCCCGGAACCGGTGCGATCATCCGTGGTGGGGCGGGCCGGGAGCGGGTTCTCCACCCGCACCCGCCGGCCGGTGAACGTGACGCTCACCGGGGCCCCGGGCGCGTGCCGGACCGCGTTGGACAGCGCCTCGGCCAGCAGCCGGGCGGTGAACGGCTCACCGGGCACGGTGCCGGTGACCGCCAGATCCATCCCGGCCTCCCGCGCCCGGCTGAGCACCGCCGCCGCGTCCGGCTCGGCGGTGACGTCCAGGAGATCGACGATCCGGCGTACCGTCTCGATGGCCGCCGCCGACGCCGACCGCATCGCCGCCGCCTTCTGCCGGGTGTCGTCGTCGGTGGCCGTCACCTGGATGCCGGCCGCCTGCAGGGAGAGCAGGGCCAGGTCGTGCCCGAGGGTGTCGTGCAGGTCGGCGGCGATCCGGGCGCGCTCGTGCAGCCGGGCGTCCCGGGCGTGCGCCCAGCCCTGTTCGGCGTATTCGTGGCGCAGCCGGCGGTAGGCGCCGGTCACCGCCGCGAACACCGCCAGCACCACCACGACCTGGTCACCGAGCCAGGACAGCACGTCCTGGGTGACGGCCACGGCGATCGCGGCGGCCACCTCGATCACGACGATCAGCGCGACGGCGACCCCGGTGCGATCGCGACGCCCGCACAGGTAGCCACCGGCGATCACCGCCGCGGCGGCCGGCACGTACCACTGGCCCCACCCGTGCATCCCGACAGCCTAGGTCTTGTGTGGAAGACCCCGCGAGTGCGGTCTTCCACACAAGACCTCAGGCATCCCGGCGGGTCAGCAGGACCCCGGCCGCCATCTGGACGGCGAGGGCCCAGCCGATCAGAACCAGCAGATGGCGTACGCCGTCACCGGCCCCGAAAGCGACGGACGCGCCGGCCGGCAGGTACTGCCCGACCCGGAAGTCGATCAGTTGCAGCCCGGCCAGCACCACGAACATCGTGGTCAGCGTCCCGGCGGCGCTGCGCAGCAGGAATCCGGTGGCGACGGTCAGCACACAGGCCAGCATCGCCACCACCGCCAGCCGCAGGCACGCCGCCACCGGGTCACCGGGCGCCGCGTGCTCGCCGAGCAGCAGCGCGGCCACCGCCCAGCCGGCCGCCGCCGAAACCAGTCCGGTGGTGAACCCGGTGACCGCGGCGACCAGGGTCTTGGCCAGCAGCACGTCCCGGCGGCGCGGCCGGGCCAGGAAGGTGGACCGGATCGCCCCGGTGCCGTACTCCGCGGTGACCATCAGCATGGCCAGCGCGACCAGGGCGAACTGCCCGACCTGGACGGCCGCGGACAGCGGATCCAGAACCGGCAGCGTGCCGGTCACCCGGCCCTGCGCCAGGTCGTAGCGGAAGTCGTTGGCCAGCGTCGCCGACATCAGCACGGTCAGCAGCACCGCCGCCACCACACAGAACCACGGCGAACGCAGCGACCAGGTCTTGCCCCACTCGGCGGTGATCGCGTTCCTCATGCCGCCACCGCCACGTACTCGGTCTGGTCCTCGACCAGGCGCACGTACGCCTCCTCCAGGCTCGGCACCTCGGTCCGCAACTCGCGCAGCACCGCGCCGGCCCGCTGCGCCCGGAGCCCGACGTCGGCCGCGGTCAGGCCGCCGACCCGCAGCCGGTCCGCGCCGGTCCGCTCGGCGTGCTCCCCCAGCGCCGTCACCAGCAGCCGGAACGACTCCTCGTCGGCGGCCGCCACCTCGACGGTCGCGGCCCGCCCTGCGGTGAAGTCGGCAACCGTCGCGTCGGCGAGCAGGCGACCCCGGCCGAGCACCACCACCCGGTCGGCGATCAGGGCCACCTCGCTCATCAGGTGGCTGGAGATCAGCACCGTACGGCCCTCGTCCGCCCACCGCCGGACCAGCCCGCGCACCCAGCGGACCCCGTCGGCGTCGAGCCCGTTGACCGGCTCGTCGAGGACGACGGTGGCCGGGTCGCCAAGCATCGCCCCGGCGATCCCGAGCCGCTGCGCCATCCCGAGGGAGTAGGTGCCGGCCCGCCACCCGGCGACGGTGTCCAGCCCGACCGCGTCGATCACGGCCTCCACCCGGGCGCGGGGCAGCCCGTTGTAGCGGGCCAGCGCGACCAGGCCGGCCCGCCCACTGCGCCGGGGGTGGAAGGCACGGGCGTCCAGGTGGGCGCCGACCAGCCGCAGCGGATTCCGCAGGTCGCCGTAGCGGCGGCCGTCGACGAGAGCGGTCCCGGAGGTCGGCCGGTCCAGCCCGAGCATCAGCCGCATGACTGTCGACTTGCCGGCGCCGTTCGGCCCGAGCAGGGCGGTGACCCGCCCGGACGGCACGGTAACGCTGACCCGGTCGACGGCGACCCGGTCCCGGTATCTCTTGGTAAGTTCCCGCAGCTCGATCACGGATCAAGCCTGTCGGCCACCCGGGCCCGCCACATCTGGCGTCGGTCAGCCCCCACCTATGCCATCCGCCATAGGCACACGACCCGCGGTTCTCAGGCAGCCGCACCCCGCGGCTCGAACCCCACCTTGAGACTCATCTCCAGCGCCGCCGCCAGCCGTTCCAGAATCGCCAGGGTCGGAACCGTCCCGCCCGCCTCGAATCGGGCGACCGCGGGCTGAGTCATACCGGACGCCTTCGCCAGCTGCGCCTGACTCCAGCCACGACTCTCCCGAAGCTCACGAACGGACCGGCCGAGTTCGAACGCCAACCGCGCGGCGTCGTACGCCTCAGCAGCACCGGCTTCAGCCATCCGCCGCTCCCTCATCGCGGCCCAACCGCCACTCTCACTCATGGCCTAGTCCTCCTCATCCGCAATGTCATGCGCCTCGTCGATGCACCGCGCCAACGCTCGGCGTGCCCGGTTGATCTCCCGCTCATCCCGCATTCTCGCCTTGTGGAAAACCGTCAGCAAGATGATCCTTTTGTCGGTAGCGATCCAGTACGTGATCCGAACCGCTCTCCGCTCGATATGGAACCGCAGCTCACAATTTTTCGGTCAAGCTGCTTCGTGTACGGCTCCCCCAGCAGGGGCCCTTGCTCGGCAAGTAGATCGATATAGAACGCCGCGTGCGCGAACTGATCAGTCGGCAAGCTCTCCAGCCACTTTTCCACTTCCGGTTCCAACTCGACAGCTCCCCAGGCCATACCAAGGATGCTATAGGAACGCGAGACTCGAATGCGATTTCAGGCCGCATGCGCCGACCGGACACGGGCGGCCCATGGGGAGACTCACGAAGAGGTCTGGCCGGTCAGGAGGTCGGTCAACGTCCAGGATTCGGCGGTCCATGGCAGGGGAGCCGGTGGCCGTCATGCTTCCGCGTGGCGGCGGCACGGGCACTCGCCGGTCAGGGAGTTCTCCGCCATGGCCACACGACCCGCCTCGGCAACGTCATCCCCGGTTCAGGCAGCCGCGCCCCGTGGCTCGAATCCCGCCTTGAGGCTCATCTCCACGTCAACCGGCGAGGGCCCGGCGTAGGTCCTTCATCAGCAGCAGAAGGTGCATCGGGTCGGTGGGGCTCGACTCGAACTTCGCCAGTCGCAGGTAGAAGTCTCGCGCGGCTTCGGTCTCGCAGTGGATGAGCACCGCCCGCACCCCGATGACCTCGGCGGCCACAGCGATCCGACGGAGCGCGTCGACCACGAGCGCCCGGCCGAGGCCGGCGCCCTGGGCGGCACGGTCGACACCCAGCCTGGTCAGGATCACGACCGGCTGGTGGTACCGCCCGGCGCCCTGCCGCAGCCGGGGCGAGGCATCCGCCGGAGCGACACTGCCGGCGGCGATGGCGTAGTAACCGACCACCCGCTGATCCGGGTGGCCGGCGTCGCCGACGACGTACACCCGGGACAGCCCGGCTCGATGCGACTGGAGGGCATGCTCGGTCAACCAGACGGATTGTGGGGTGGAGCCACAGTCGAAGCCGCTCGTCACATGCGCCGCGGCCAGCGGCTCGACCGGGGAGAATCGGCAACTCATCCGCGCGCCCCGTCCGGGCCGTCGTGAAGGGCCGGCGGGCCGTCATCCAGGACCGTCGGGCCGGTCAGCAGCTCGCGCAGACCGGCGACATCCTGCTCCGGGCGTTCCAGCGCCTCGTCGAACACCCGCCACGCATCCTCGGTCAAAACGAACACCCGGCGGTCGGCCAGCACGTCAGCCGCGGCCTCGGTCGCAGCCTTCAGCACAAACGTCGACACGCTCGCACCCGCCGCCTGACTGGCAGCCTCCAACAACGCCTTCTGACCGGCATCCACCCGCAGATGCAGCCGCTCCGCCTTGGCCTCCATGACCCGATCGTACGCACAATGTACGCCAGCCGACCAGCGGTACAGCGCGAGTCGGCATCGACCCCTCCGCGTCGAAGAGCAGCCCCGGGCCCTCCTCGTCCCGCTGCCCATTTCCTGAACTATCAGGCCATGGTCCGGAAGAAACGTGGTCGGACTACTACCGTTAGCCAAGGCCAATGCCTCGGCCCCGCCGAGATCCACCGGCTCGGCGTAGTCCTGAACCGACTCGGAGAGCCGCCAGTAATCCGTCTCCTCCTCATCCACCTCGTCGTCACCGTTCGAGCCGAAGGAACCAGACCATAGGTGCACTGAATCTGACGGCATGAGGAGCAGCGGCCCTCCGAAAGAACGCACCCATGGCTTCATTCCGATCAGCCCACCGGTGGTCTCGCGCTGAATGACGGCTGACGACTGGGGAAGTCATCTGGAAAGATTGAAGTGACCAGCCCGCCGGTCAGAAGATCGAGGATCACTCTGGTCGACGTCCGGGGAACGAGCAACAGATCGCGTTGACGCACCTCCAGGATTAGCGTCGACCACGAGTCCGGGCTTCCGGTGGTGACCCAGAGCAGCCAATCACCATTGTCCGTCGCTCCCCACTTCGAGAGATCCTCCACGGAGATCCCCAACCCGTCCAGGCGCGCCTGGAAATGACGGCCCCCATATGTGGCCAGGTCGGATCGTGCAGCCGCCGCCCGCGTTCTGATGTCAAGATTCGGGTTGCTGTCGACGTCGCCGTATATCCAGAGGAACTCGTCGAAACACCCGGCCCCGTATGTCGAGATCAGGCGACGATGATCCTCAGGCACCCCACCCCGTTGTTCATCGATCGACGCATGGCACTTCGCGCCCGCGACCGGCGGCGGGCACAGGGAGACAAGGCTTTCCAGGTCGTCCATCACGCCTCCGCATGCCGCAGGACGTGGGCGGACCAGGGTGGCAGGTCGACGTAGAGGCCGTCGCGGGCCAGTTCGTCGCCGTCCCGGGTGAAGACCTGGTCGTCGAGGAGGTCGGTCAGGGTCCACGACCGGCCGGGCAGGCCGGGCCACGGCAGCGGGATCCGGGCCTGGGCGGGACGATCACCGAAGTTCAGGACGACCAGGTGCCGGGCCGCGTCCTGCTCCCACGACCAGGCCAGGATGTCGCGGTGGGTGGGGTTGTCCGGCCAGCCGGCCACCTCCAGCAGGCGCCACTCGCCGCCCCGCACCGCGGCCGCCGCTGACCGGAGACGCTGGTGGAAGGCCTGCCGGGCGGGGTCGGTGGGCTCGTCGGGATGACTGCCCAGGAACACCGGCACCCGGATGCGGCGGCCCTCGAACTGGCCGTCGTGCCACAGGGTGGCGCCGGGCAGGGTGGCGACCGCGATGGCCGCGGCCCGCCCCCGAGCACCGGGCGCGGCTACGGCGGCGCGTGGCTCGTCGTGGTTCTCCAGGAAGCGCAGCAGGCCGTCCTGATGGTCCCGGTCGGCCGCCAGGTGTTTACGCACCGACGCGGCGTCCTCGTGCACCAGCCGGTCGTACAGGCGCTTGTCGTAACAGAAGTCGAAGCCTTGCCGCTGCAACTGCCATTCGGTGTCCCAGTACGCCTCGGCGATCAGCATCAGACCGGGGTGGACGGACCGCACCCGCCCGATGATCGTCGGCCAGAATTCGGTTTCCGGGACGGGGCCGGCGTACGAACCCCAGGTCTTGGCGAAGATCTCGTTGATCATGAGCATGGCCATGTCGACGCGGATGCCGTCGCACTGCCCGCCGATCCAGGTGAGCGTGGCCGCGGTGGCCGCCCGCAGGCCGGGGTCGAAGGCGTTCAGCTGGGCGACGTCCGGCCAGGGCGGAAAATACGGATCCCGGGCGTACGCGTGAATCCGGTCCTGTCGCTCGAACCACGCCCCGGGATCGGCGGTGAGGTCGGCCGCGGACCCCTGGATGAACCATCGGGGGTAGTCGGTGAGGGCCGGATGATCGGGGGCCACATGGTTGGGCACGTAGTCGAGGATCAGTTTGACGCCCCGGCGCCGCAGCTGGGCGCGGGCCTCGGCCAGCCCGGCCGGGCCACCGAGCCGTTCGTCGGCCCGGTAGCGACGCACACAGTACGGCGAACCGGCCACATCGTCGCCGTCCAGGCCGGGCAGCGCCGCCCGGGCGAGGGTGATGCCGGCGGGGCTGCGTTCCCAGACGCCCATCAGCCAGACCGCGTCGACCCCGGCGGTGATCTCGTCCCACACTTCGGCGGGCACGGTGCCGAGGGTGACCCGGCGGCCGGTCCGGCGGCTCAGGCCGGCCAGCCACGGCCAGGTGCCGATCTCGTAGATCACCGGAGCCGTCGGCCACGTCATTCCCGGAATGTTAAGTGAACCCCGGCGGCCGGGGCCGGGGGCGTCGCGTGGGCCGGGCTGGCGGTCATCACCGCCCCGAACACCACGACGCTCGACAGCCACAGTCTGATCAAACCGCGCATCTCTGTTCCCTCCGTCACATCCACCTCAGAGGGAAACGAGCTAGTTGATCAATCGTGGCGGGAGCTGAACCTTTCCTGTGAATTAAGTGGTGAACGAATCGGACGTGTGCCCCGTATCGGAGGGCGGCAACGTCACCGGAGGGGTTCGGGAGGCTACTGTGGCACGGACTGGTATCGATACGTCCATCCTGCACAAGGGCTCGCACAGCGCGTCGTTCTTCGACGTCGCGCGGGCGGCCGGCGAGGGCGTGGAGATCGTCGACTTCTGCATCCCGTGCAACCCGTACTTCCCGACGCCCGAGATGTTCGACGAGCTGTCCCGGGACCTGAAGAGCATCCTGAAGTACTACCCGAGCGACTCGGCGGCGATCACCAAGAAGCTGGCGAGTGTGCTCGGCCTGCACCCGCAGACGGTGGCGATGGCGAACGGCTCGACCGAGCTGATCACCTGGATCGACCACCTGCTGATCAAGGAGAGCGTGGCGATCCCGATCCCGACCTTCGGGCGCTGGACCGACCAGCCGATGGAGACCGGCAAGCGGGTGGACATGTTCCCGCTGCAGGAGCGCGACGGCTTCCGCCTGGACCTGGAGGAGTACGTCGAGTTCATCCGGGAGCGCAAGTCCCGGGTGGCGGTGGTCTGCAACGTCAACAACCCGGACGGGCACTACATCCCGCGGCGTGACGTGATCCGGTTCATGGACGCGCTCAGCGACCTGGACCTGGTCGTGGTGGACGAGTCGTTCATCGACTTCTCGGACGCCGAACGCTACCCGTCGGTCGGCCCGGACGCGGTGATCCGCCCGAACGCGGTGGTGCTGAAGAGCCTGGGCAAGAACTTCGGCCTGCACGGCATCCGGTTCGGCTACATGCTGGCCAACCCGGCGATCGCCGGCAAGATCGCCAAGATGCTGCCCAAGTGGAACCTGAACTCCCTGGCGGAGAAGGTGGTCCACATGATCTCCGACCACGAGATGGAGTACGAGGAGAGCCTGCGCCTGCTCAGCCGGGACCGCCGCTCGATGGGCCGGGAGCTGCAGCGCATCCAGGGCCTGACCGTCTTCCCGTCACAGGGCAACTTCTTCCTGGTCAAGCTGCCGAACGAGTGGTCCGGGGTGGCACTGCGCGACTATCTGGTCGCCAACCACGGCATCATGACCCGCGAGTGCGGCAACAAGCTCGGCATGACCAGCCAGTTCATGCGCCTGGTGGTACGCCCGGCCGCGGACGTGGACCGGCTGGTCGACGGCATGCTCGACTACGGGCAGCGCTTCCACAGCCGCTCGGTCTACGACACCGACCCGATGGAGAGCGCCCGCCCCGAGCCGGGCCGCCGCTGGGCCGACACCTCGTACGACGACCAGCCGGACAACCTGATCCAGTACCCGGCCCAGCGTCCCGGCGGTGGCGAGTACACCGCACGGCGCGCCGCGGTGGGCTGACGCTCAGGTCGGCGGCTCCCCCTGCCGATAGGAGTTTGTCCCCGGGGAGCCGCTGATGACCTACCGACGATCGCTGGCACGCACCGGTGTGTTCGCCGTGGTGTTCCTGATCGCGGTGCTGATCGGGCGCCGCACCGTACTGGCCGGTGCCGGGATCAGCATGGTCTGGCCCGCCGCCGGTGTCGCGGTGGCCTGGTTCTGCGCCCAGCGCAAGGCTCCCGCCCGCTGGGCGGACGCGGTCGCGCTCGTCGTGATCACCGTCGCGGCGAACACGGTGACCGGCGCGTCACCGGTGACGGCGGTGTTATTCGCGGTCGCGAACCTGGTACAGATCAAGGTCTTCATGCGGCTGATCGGCCGCTGGCGGCCGGCGGTGGCGGCCGGCGCCCTGCGCGGGCCGAATGATCTGTGGGCCCTGCTGGCCGCCGCGTTCGCCGCCACGGTGGCCGGCGCTGCGACCGGGCCGGTGGTGTTGTGGCTGGTCGCCGATCAGCATTCGTGGGCGGCGACCACGGTGTGGCTGTCCCGCAACACGGCGAGCATCGTGCTGATCGGTGGCGCCTGGCTGTATCTGCGGCACGCCCTGGCGGTGCACCGGGCCGGCCGCCGGAGACCGGCGTGGCCACGCCGGCCGGCCGAGTACGCCGCGCTGGCCCTCTGCTCCGGCGCCGTCTACTGGGCCGGTTTCGTCTACGACCACGACCTGCCGGTCGGGTTCATCCTGATCGCGGTGACCGTCTGGGTGGGGCTGCGGTTCCCCACCACGTTCGTGGTGGTGCACAGTCTGCTCGTCGGCGCGATCACCATGCTGTTCACGATCAACGGGCACGGCTCGTTCGCGGACATCCCGGATCCGGCCACCCGGGCCTTCGTGGCGCAGCTGTTCGTCGCGCTGGTGGCGGTGGCCGGGCTGGCCCTGGCGCTCGGCCGGGACGAGCGGGACGCCGCACTGGCCGCGCTGGCCGCCGAGAAGACGCGGCTGGCGGCCGAGCGGGAGGTGGCGTCGCAGCGCGCCGACCTGCTCCAGACGATCATCGACTCGACCGCGGACGGCCTGGTGGTGGTGGACGCCGCCGGCCGGGTGGTGCTGCGCAATCCGGCGGCGGCCGAGCTGATCGGTGGCTTCATCAGCCCGGACGGGCGGCTGGGCAGCAGCGCCCACTACGGGCTGCACCACCTGGACGGCACACCGCTCGGCGACGAGGAGATGGCTCGGCTGCTGCGGATCGCGGGCCGGGACGGCACCGACGTGCTGATCCGGAACCCGGGTGTGCCGGACGGCCGGGTGGTCACCGTGCGCACCGCGCCGCTGCCCGATCCGGACGGCACCACCAGCGTGGTGATCCTGCTGCACGACGTCACCGCCGAGCGCCGGCAGCGGGAGGAGCTGACCGGGTTCGCCGAGGTGGCCGCACACGACCTGCTCAGCCCGCTGACCGTGATCAGCGGCTGGGCCGAGGTGGCCACGTCGGCGCTCGGGCAGGTGCCGGCGCATCCGGCGGCGGACCGGGCCCGGGACGGCCTGGAGCGGGTCACCCGGTCGGCGGCGCGGATGCGGGCGCTGATCAACGGCCTGCTCGACTACGCGACCGCACGGGAGGCCACCGTCACCACGGCCGAGGTGGATCTGGCCGCGATGCTGGCCGAGGTGACGGTGGCCCGGCTGGACGCGGCGATCGCCGCCGGGTTGCCGCCGCCCCGGTTCGCGGTGGCCGACCTGCCGCCGGTACGGGCCGATCCGGTGCTGGTCCGGCAACTGCTGGACAACCTGATCGGCAACGCGATCAAGTACACCGCGGCGGGTGTGACCCCGATACTGACGGTGACCGCGACCGTCGACGGCCCGATGGTGCGGGTCTGCGTGGCGGACAACGGCATCGGCATCCCGGCCGGGCAGCACGACGAGATCTTCGGCCGGTTCCACCGGGCACACCCCTCCCTGGGGTACGCCGGGACCGGTCTCGGCCTGGGCATCTGCCAGCGGATCGTGGAGCGGCACGGTGGCACGATCAGCGCCGCGGACAACCCCGGCGGCGGCTCCCGGTTCGTCTTCACCCTGCCGTCGGTGACCGCTCCCGCGATGGTGGAGACGGTGACCGATTCCGCTCAGGTCGGCTGAGCCGGAGCCGAAGAGCAGTCGTGGAGCGTGAGACCGCTGTCCAGTCGGAGCAGGCCAGACTTGAGGCGCTGCACTCCTACCAGGTGCTGGATCGCCCACGGCCGGCCGTGCTGGACGACCTGACCCGGCTGGCCGCGTCGATGTTCGACACCCCGATGGCGGCCGTCTCACTGATCGACCGGGAACGGCAGTGGTTCGCCGGCACCCACGGGATCGCCGACGAGCAGACCCCTCTGGACGTCTCGTTCTGCAGATACCTGGTGCCGACCGGGGAACCGCTGGTGGTGCCGGACGCGACCCGGGACGCCCGGTTCCGCGACTACCCGAACGTGACCGGATCCCCGCACATCCGGTTCTACGCCGGCGCGCCGATCGTGGACGAGGAGGGGCACGTCCTGGGCGCCCTGTGCGTGGTCGGCGACCAGCCGCGCGAGGTCGGCGACCGGCAGGTGGGCGATCTGGTGATGTTCGCCGGGCAGGCGGCGGTACACCTGGCGTCGATCCGGACCCGGCTGCGGCTGTCCGATCTCGGCGACGAACTGTCCCGGGCCTCGCAGCGTGAGGACGACCTGGTCGCGACGATCACCCACGAGCTGCGGACACCGGTCACCTCGATTCAGGGCTACCTGGAGATCCTCGGTGATCAGGAGCAGGAGCTGGCCCCGTACCGGCGCCTGATCGAGCCCATCCACCGCAACGGCGAACGCCTGGTGTCGATGGTCGACCACCTGCTGGCCGGCACCCGCCCGGCGGACGCCCCGCTGCCCGGCCCGGACGGCACCGTCGAGCTGGACACCGTGCTGGACGCCGCGCTGAAGATCTGCCGGCCGCTGATCGTGCCGCGGCCGGAGACGGTGCTGGTGCACCGGGACGGCGCGGTGCCGGTGCGGGCCGATCTGTCCCGCCTCGCCCACGCGGTGTCCCAGCTGGTGCGCAACGCGCTGCTGTTCACGCCGGCCGACTGTCCGATCACGATCAGGACCGGGCAGACCCCGCGGCCGTACGTGGAAGTAGCCGATCATGGCATCGGCATCCCCGAGGACGAGCTGCCGTACGTCTTCGATCGGTTCTTCCGGGGCCGGCACGCGCGGGACCAGGCCGTACCCGGTGTGGGTCTGGGCCTGACCATCGCCCGCAACATCGCCGAGTCGCATCGGGGGACGGTGACGGTGACCGGTTCGCCGTCCGGGACGACCGCCCGTATCACCCTCTGAGGATGCCGTGGTGCGCCGCTACGGTGGAGGGATGGAGCAGCGGGGCGCGATGAGCGTGGACGATCTGGTGTCCACGATCCTGGCGCGGCTGGCCGACCGGCAGCGGGTGGTCCCGGAGTTCGTGGTGCGCGACGCCGTGGCGGCCGCGCTGCGCCGGCGGGCCCCGGATCAGGGCCCGGTTCCGGCGGCGCTGGCCGCCGAGCTGATCAGCGGGTTCTGCGACGGGGTGGACAGCCCCGGCGACGACACGGCGACCATGCCGGCGGTGCTCAGCGGCGACGAGACCGGCCGGGTGGTGACGGCGCTCGGGCTGGCCGTGCACGTGGCCGCCTTCAACCTGGACCGGGACCGGCTGCACGTGACGCAGATCCTGAACGGCGCGGCCGCGGCACTGGTGGCGCTGGGTGCCGCGGCCCGGGCGGCGCACGCCGACGGCACCTCGGCGGTGCTGCTGTCCCCGGCCACTCTGGGCACCGTCCGGTCGGCGGTGACCGGGGTGCTGCAGGGCCTGCGGCAGCGCGGTTGGCAGGCCCGCCACCTGGACCAGGAGGCGACGGCAACCTTGTTCGGCGGCGTCCTGGACATGATCGGCACCACCCCCTGACGCCCACGTGCCGCGCAGCGGCGCGAAACACACCGCAAGGGGCCACACAAACCACAACCACCACCCCCGTGCCGCGCAGCGGCGCGAAACACACCGCAAGTAACCACACAAACCACAACCACCAGCCACGTGCCGCGCAGCGGCGCGAAACACACCGCAAGTAACCACACAAACCACAACCACCAGCCACGTGCCGCGCAGCGGCGCGGAGCGCACCGCAAGGGGCAACGCCAACCGGGACCGCCGCGGGTCAGCGGGCCGGGGTCAGGGCGCGGGCGTAGGCGGAGCGGCCGGCCGGGAGGGTGAAGGACATCCGGGTGCCCTGGCCGTACGGGTTGGCGGCGGCCTCGATCAGCCCACCGTGCCGGTCCACGATCCGTTTGCAGATGGCCAGTTCCAGGCCGTTGGCGGTGCCGCCCTTCTCCCGGTGGAAGTTGGTGAACACCTCGTGCCACATGCCGGGCGGGATGCCGGCCCCGTTGTCGATGATGTCGATCCGGACCATGTGGTTGGGTTGTGGCTGGCAGGCGATCGCCAGGTAGGGCGCCACCCCGGGGCCCATGGTCCGCAGCGAGTTGTCGATCAGGTTCTCCAGCAGCTGGCGGAAGAGCACCGGGTCGGCCTCGACCGGGTCGAGCCGGCCCACCTCGAAGTAGGGTGGCGCCTCCCCGCTGGCCTCGGCCTGGTCCAGCCGGCTGTTGACGATGTCGCCGACGAGCAGGGCGGTGTTGACCGTGGTGGGCATGAGTTTGCCGTCGCGGGCGGCGGTGTAGGCGAGCAGCCCGTTGAGGAAGGTGCGCATCCGGGCGGCGGCCCGCTGGATCCGGGCCACCTTCTCGGCCGGCTGGTACCCGGACAGTTCCTGTTCCAGCACCTCGGACCAGCCTTCGATAGTGGTCAGCGGGTTGAGCAGGTCGTGCGCGACCCGCCCGGCGAACGACATCAGCTCGTCGCGGTGCCGGCGGTCGGCGGTGACGTCGTGGAAGACCACCACCACGTGGTACGGGCCGGTGCCGAGCACCAGCCGGGCCACGTTGAACCGGACGATCCGCCCTTCCGGCACGGCGGCGTTGCGGACCAGCACGTCCATCGGCTCGACCTCCTCGCCGGCCAGGGCGCGTACGTGCGGCAGTTCGCGGTCTTCCAGGGCGGTGCCGTCCGGGCGGAAGAAGCCGTGGTCGCTGCCGAGGGCCACGCCGCCGGAGACGGCGTTGACCGCGCCGAGCAGGCGGCCGGCGGCCGGGTTGCGCAGGATCAGCCGGCCGCTGTGGTCGAGGATGGCGAGGCCTTCGGTCATCGAGTTGACCACCGTGGTCATCATGGTGGCCTTGTCGGTGGCCTCGCTCTCGGAGACCTGGAGCCGTTCGATCAGCGAGTCGCGTTCGTCGCGGCTGAGGGCGAGGGCCAGGCCGACCGAGGCGAGGACTCCGGCGTACAGCTGGATCAGCAGGATCCGGACGCCGACGTCGGCGACGGTGGCGTACGGGCCGTGCCCGACCATGGTGAAGAGCAGCGCGGTGACGTCGAAGACGGCGGCGTGCAGGATGACCAGCGGGCTGGGCATCCGCAGGCCGGCCCAGACGGTGAGCGGGATCAGCACGAAGCCGATCGGGAGGCCGTGGCTGCTGAAGACCGCCCAGTACCCGGCGGCCGAGACGGCGAACACGGCGCCGCACTCCAGCCAGTGCGAGTTCGGGATCTTGAGTTGTTCCCGGCGGTGGCCGCCGAGCAGGTCGGCGGCGAGCCGGGTGAGGGTGCCGAAGACCAGGACGGAGACGGTGTCGCGGACCACGGTGGCGGCGGCCGGGGCGAGCGCGAGGGTGCCGTCGGCGGCGGTGAGCAGGTCGCCGACGGTGCGCAGGACGGCCGAGGCGACGGCGGCGAGCACCGCGCAGAGGGTGAGCCACCACAGGTCCCGCAGGCTGGACAGCGGGCGCCCGCCGTCGCCGGCCGGCCGGATGCTGGGCAGCCAGCGGACCGCGGCGACGGCGAGGGTGAGCGCGCCGACCATCGCGGTCAGGCCTTCCAGCAGGGCGTCCATCGGGCCGGAGCCGGTGATCAGGAGGGCGGCGACGGTGAGCACGCCGATCAGGCCCATCTCGGCCCAGCGCCACAGCGAGTCGCGGCTCATCACCAGCCAGACGGCCGCGACGCCGAAGGCCGGCCAGACCAGTGGCTCGCCGGCGCCGCCCAGGGTGGTGCCGGCGCCGGCG
This sequence comes from Actinoplanes sp. G11-F43, assembly GCF_050589265.1. NCBI lineage: Bacteria > Bacillati > Actinomycetota > Actinomycetes > Micromonosporales > Micromonosporaceae > Actinoplanes > Actinoplanes sp. G11-F43. Next base: position 70,898 of record NZ_JBNZCE010000022.1, on the reverse strand, counting down.
AGGACGGCGATCAGGTAGAGCGCCGCGTAGCCGACTACGGGCGGTACGGCCATCGGAAGTCTCATCGTCTCGCCTCGTATCCGACTATGTCCCTTTCACCCCTATTGTCGGCACGGTCGTCCGATCCCTGAGCCGGGGATATATACAGTTCGATATGAAGGTCCTGCGGGCCTGCGCGAATACGCTCTCGGGAAACCTGTCGAGTGATGTACGTCTATCCCCTGGGCGTCACCGGCAGGCGCGAGAGAGGGAAAGATCATGGCGATTCGACGACACGGCCGGATGCTGGCCGCCGGTCTGTTCGCTCTGGCGACGGCCGTCGTGGCGACCGGCACCCCCGCCGCGGCCGCCCCCGCTACCGGCACGATCCTCGCGGCCGGGTCCGCGACCGCGATCCCCGGCAGCTACATCGTGGTCCTGAAGTCCGGCGCGCGGGAGGCCGGGCTGACCAAGTCCTACGGCGGCGCGGTCCAGCGCAGCTTCGGCACCGCCGTCAACGGCTACGAGGCCACCCTGACCGAGTACCAGGCCAAGCGCCTGGCGGCGAACTCCAAGGTGGCGTACGTCGAGCAGAACCAGGTGATCTCGCTCGCCGCCACCCAGACCAACGCCACCTGGGGCATCGACCGGATCGACCAGCGCGCCCTCCCCCTGAGCACCACGTACACCTACCCGGTGACTGCCTCCAACGTCACCGCGTACATCATCGACACCGGCATCCGCTACACGCACAGCCAGTTCGGCGGCCGGGCCACCGCGGGTTACGACGCGGTCGGCAGCGGCGCGGTGGACTGCAACGGCCACGGCACCCACGTCGCCGGCACGGTCGGCGGCTCCACCTACGGCGTGGCCAAGGCGGTCCGGCTGGTCGGTGTCCGGGTGCTCAACTGTGCCGGCTCCGGCACCACCGCCGGTGTCGTCGCCGGCGTCAACTGGGTGACCCAGAACGCGGTCAAGCCGGCGGTCGCCAACATGAGCCTCGGCGGCGGCGCCAGCACCACCATCGACAACGCGGTGGCCAACTCGATCGCCTCGGGTGTGACCTACGCGGTGGCGGCCGGCAACAACAACGCCAACGCCTCGAACTACTCGCCCGCCCGGGTCGCCTCGGCGATCACGGTCGGCGCCACCACCCGCACCGACGCGCGGGCCAGCTACTCCAACTACGGCAGCGTGCTGGACATCTTCGCGCCCGGCTCGGCGATCACGTCGGCCTGGTACACCAGCAACTCCGCCACCAACACCATCAACGGCACCTCGATGGCGGCCCCGCACGTGGCCGGCGCGGCGGCCCTGGTGCTGTCCCGCAACCCGTCCTACACCCCGGCGCAGGTCTCCTCGTCGCTGACGTCCAGCGCCACCACCGGCGTGGTCACCAGCCCGGGCACCGGCTCGCCGAACCGCCTGCTGTTCGTCGTGCAGTAACACCGATCGATGCAAAAGGCCGGGGACGATGCTCCCCGGCCTTTTGTGACAGCTCCGGCCGGTGAGCATCATCGCGCTCGTCAGAGGACTCATGGCCCCCTCGGAAGCGTTCTACTGGACGTAGCGAGGAGCGTGATCGAGATGATCGAACAGGGCCGGCACCGGGTCGTCGTGGTGGGTGCGGGATTCGGGGGCAAGTACGCCGCGAAGGCGCTGCGGAAGGCCCCGGCCGAGGTCACCGTGATCAACGGGACCAACCACCACGTCTTCGAGCCGCTGATCTACCAGGTCGCCACCGGCGTGCTGTCGCCCGGCGAGGTCTCCACCCCGGTGCGGGAGATGTTCCGCGGTCAGCCGCACACGAACGTGCTGCTCGGCTGGGTCACCGACGTGGACGTCGAGGGCCGCACGGTCACCGCGACCGCGCCCGGCGGGATGCCGTACCAGGTGCCGTACGACACGCTGATCGTGGCCGCGGGCACCACCCAGTCGTACTTCGGCAACGACCGGTTCGCGGCGTACGCGCCCGGCCTGAAGAGCATCGACGACGCCGTGGAGCTGCGCTCGAGGATCCTGACCGCTTTCGAGATGGCCGAGCTGGCCGGCGATCCGGCCGAGGCGGCCCGCTGGATGACCTTCGTGATCGTCGGGGCCGGCCCGACCGGTGTCGAGCTGGCCGGCCAGATCGCCGAGATCGCGCACCGCACGCTGGCCGGCGAGTACCGCCGGATCGACCCGGCCCAGTCCCGGATCGTGCTGGTCGACGCGGTCGACCGGATCCTGCCGACGTTCAGCCCGGAGTCGTCGGAGGCGGCCGCCCGCCGGCTGCGCCGAATCGGCGTGGAGATCCGGACCGGCGCCCGGGTCACCGACATGGACGACGTCGCGGTGGTGGCCGGTGGTGAGCGGATCGAGGCGATGACCAAGGTGTGGAGTGCCGGGGTGGCCGCCGCGCCGCTGGCCCGCCGGCTGGCCGAGGCCACCGGCGCCCCGACCGACCGCAACGGCCGGATCCTGGTCGAGCCGGACCTGACCGTCCCCGGCCACCCGGAGATCTTCGTGGTCGGCGACCTGATGAGCCGGGGCCGCCTGCCCGGCGTCGCCCAGGTCTCGATCCAGGGCGGCGGCTACGCGGGCGGGGTCATCCGGCGGCGGCTGACCGGCAAACCGGCCGGGAAGCCGTTCCGCTACTTCGACAAGGGCGACATCGCCACGGTGTCCCGGTTCTCCGCGGTCGCCGACCTGCGCGGGCTGCACCTGAGCGGCCTGGCCGGCTGGCTGCTCTGGCTGCTGGTGCACTGGGCGTACCTGCCGAGGGGCCGCAACCGGATGAGCGCCCTGATCCGGTGGACGGTGGCGTTCCTGGGCCGGGGCCGGGCCGAGCGCGCGGTGACGGCGCGGCAGGCCCGGATCCCGGCCGAGCGGTCCGAGGTCCCGGCTGTCACTCCGGCCGCATAGGGCGGGCCCAGCCGCAACCGTTCGGCAACCGGCGTTTACCTGGATGGTGCCCGGGACGGGCCGATTCTCGGGTCACCTCGGCGGCGCAGCGCCGCCCACGCCAGAGGATCCGAGAGGACCGGAGAATCAGATGACGGCCATGATGGACATCGCGCCCGTTCTCCCCCGTACCGGCACCGGGCAGTTGGTGCTCGTCGTCGACGACGACGAGGACGTGCGCGACCTGGTCACCTTCAAGCTCCAGATGGCCGGTTACCGGACCACCACCGCGGGCGACGGCTGCACCGCGCTGACGATCGTCAACGAGGCCCTGCCCGACCTGGTGGTGCTGGACATCGCGATGCCGGGGATGGACGGGCTGAGCGTCTGTTACCGGATGCACGCCGAGCCGGCCACCGCGGAGATCCCGGTGATCGTGCTGAGCGGGATGGCCACCGAGACCGACATCGAATTGGCGTACGTCTCCGGCGCCGAGGAGTACATGCCGAAGCCGGTGAACACCGGGGAACTCGTGCGCCGGGTGCGCTGGCTGCTGCCCGACCGGCACTGATCCACCACCGACGGGACGGGAGCTCTCCACGAGGGCTCCCGTCCCGCCGTATGGGAACGTGCACATATTCTCCTTCACCTCCTTGATCGATAGGAGATGTGCACATACAGTTCCGAGCATGCCCGTGGTCCTGCATTGGTTCCTGCCCACGACCGGTGACAGCCGGTCCATCGTGGGCGTTGACGACCGTGGCGGCCGCAGCACGCACACCGACGGTGCGGCACTGCGCGAGCCCGACATCGACTACCTGATCGACGTCGCCCGCGCCGCCGAGCGCACCGGGTTCACCGGGGTGCTCACCCCGACCGGCACCTGGTGCGAGGACGCCTGGCTGACCACCGCGGCCATCGCCCGGGAGACCAGCACGCTGAAGTTCCTGGTGGCGTTCCGCCCCGGGTCGCTCTCCCCCACCCTGGCCGCCCAGATGGCCGCCACCTTCCAGCGGATCTCCCGCGGCCGGCTGATGCTCAACATCGTCACCGGCAGCGACGCGGCCGAGCAGCAGCGCTTCGGCGACTGGCTGGACAAGGACGAGCGGTACGCCCGCACCGGCGAGTTCCTGACCGTGCTACGCGGCGCCTGGGAGGGCCCGTTCGACTTCGAGGGCGCCCACTTCAAGGTCGCCGGAGCCTACGCGCCGCGCCGTTTCGACGCCCCGCCGATCTACTTCGGCGGCTCGTCCAAGGCCGCTCTGGAGGTGGCCGCCAACCACGCCGAGGTCTACCTGACCTGGGGCGAGCCGCCCGCGGCGGTGGCCGGGAAGGTCGCCGCACTGCGCGAACTCGGCTACACCGGCCGGTTCGGCATCCGGCTGCACGTGATCACCCGGGACACCTCGAAGCAGGCCTGGGCCGAGGCGGACGCGCTGCTGGACGCCCTCACCCCGGAGCAGATCGCCAAGGCGCAGGCCTCACTGCGCCAGGCCGACTCGGTGGGCCAGCAGCGGATGCTGGCCCTGCACGGGGGTACTCGCGACAGCCTGGAGATCTACCCTAATCTATGGGCTGGGGTCGGGCTCGTCCGCCCCGGCGCCGGAACAGCCCTGGTCGGCAGCCACACCGAGGTCGCCGACCGGATCGCCGAGTACCACGCACTCGGCATCGACGAGTTCATCCTCTCCGGATACCCCCACCTCGAAGAGGCCTACCACGCCGGTGAGGGCCTACTGCCCGAACTGCGCCGCCGCGGCCTCCTGTCAGGAGCCTTCTGATGACCACCTATAACCGTCGTAACCTGCTGAAACTCGCCGCTGGCGCGGGCGCCGCGTCGTTCCTGGCCGCCTGCGCCGGGCCGGGCGGCGACTCCGGGACCAAAGCCGAAGCCGGTGGCGACCTGTCGTTCGCGCACTGGCGGGCCGAGGACAAGGAGGTGTTCGAGCAGATCATCGCCGAGTTCCAGAAGACCTCATCCCTCAAGATCCGCCAGGACATCTCGCCGTCCAACGACTACCAGAGCACGGCACTTCAAAAACTTCGCGGCGGTACGGTCGGGGACGCGTTCACCGCGTTCCGGGGCGCCCAGTTCCTCGACATCGCCAAGGCCGGGGTGTCCACCGACCTGACCGGGCAGGCGTTCCTGTCCCGGTACGAGCCCTCGCTGATCACCGCGGGCGCCACCGAGGGCAAGCAGTACGGGGTGCCGTACCAGCTGGTCTTCAACACCCCGCTGGCCAACACCGACCTGATCAGCAAGGCCGGGCTGGGTGAGGCGCCGAAGGACTGGCAGGGCTTCCTGGCCCTGGCCGACAAGCTGAAGAGCCAGGGTGTCGCCCCGATCGCCTGGCCGGGCGGCGACGCGGCCAACGCCGGTCAGCTGCTCAACGTGCTGGTGGTCAACAACGCGCCCACCGACGACGCGCTCGGCAAGATCGAGACCGGCGAGTACAAGGTGACCGACGACTGGTTCCTCACCGTGCTCAAGCAGTACGCCGAGTTGCGCCCGTACTTCCAGGACAGCGCCACCGGCACCAGCAGCGACGCCGCGCTCGCCCTGTTCGCCCAGGGCAAGGCGGCCCTGCTGGCCACCGGCTCGTTCCAGGTGGCCGGGGTCCGCAAGCTGGGCGCGACGTTCCCGATCGACCTGCTCGCGCCGATCACCACCACCGCGGACAAGGCGAAGTACGAGGGCGTCTTCAACGCCACCTTCATCCTCGGCGTGAACGCCAAGTCGGCCAAGCAGGACCAGGCCCGCGCCTGGATCGGGCACCTGTCCGACCCGGCGGTCGCCGGGGTGTACGCCAACGGCACCAGCCAGCACGTCACGGTCAAGGGTGTGGAGTACACCAACCCCGACCTCAAGGCCCTCGCGCCGTGGCTGACGAAGAAGACCGCGCTCGCGCCGCGTTTCCAGTTCACCAACCTGGACATCCGCGGCGCGGTGGAGAACGCGACGGTCGCGGTGGCCGGCGGCAAGAGCCCGGAGCAGGCGGCCGAGGAGGCCCAGAAGGTCGTCGACCAGAAGCGATGAGGTTCAAGCTCTGGCTCTTCGCGGCGCCCGCGCTGGCCCTGTACGGCGGATTCTTCCTGCTTCCCGCCGTGCAGGGCCTGCGGTACGCCACCACCGACTGGGACGGCTACAGCCCCACCTTCACCGATGTCGGCCTGGCCAACCTGACCGACGTGGTGAGCGACGACGACCTGTTCCGCAACGCGCTCACCAACAACCTGAAGTTCCTGCTGGTGGTGGTGATCGGGCAGACCGCGCTGGCGCTGCTGCTCGCGGTGCTGCTGGCCGCCCGCAGCCGGTCGTCGACGTTCCTGCGGGCGCTGTTCTTCCTGCCCACCGTGCTGTCCTCGGTGTCGGTGGCGTTCATCTGGAAGTTCGTCTACGACCCCAACTTCGGGCTGGCCAACAACCTGCTCGGGGCGGTCGGGCTGGACTCCCTCAAGTCGGCCTATCTGGGGAACGAGTCGACGGCGATCCTGTGGGTGGCGGTGGCGCAGATCTGGTTCCACGCCGGGCAGATGATGGTCGTCTACATCGCCGGGATCAACCAGATCCCGGAGGAGCTGTACGACGCGGCGCGCACCGACGGGGCCGGGCGCTGGCAGCAGTTCCGGCACGTCACCTGGCCGATGGTGGCGCCGGCGACCACGCTGGTCATCGCGTACACCACGCTCCAATCGTTCAAGGCCTTCGATCTGATCCTGGGGCTGGCCGGCAATCCGCCGCGGGCCGGGCTGGACGTGCTGGCCACCCGGATCTACAGCACGTTCGCCAACTCGCAACTGGGCTACGCGGCCGCCGAGTCGATCGTCTTCATGGCCGCGATCGCCCTGGTCACCTGGTTGCAGAACCGGGCCGGAAAGGCGGTGCACCGATGATCCGGCGGGCGGTTCTCGGCGTCTACGCGCTCCTCATCGTGGTGCCGCTGATCGTGATCGTGGGCGGCAGCTTCAAGACCACACCGGACCTGTTCGCCGACCCGTTCGGGCCGCCGGTGAACCCGACGCTGGACAACTACACCACGGTCCTCACCGGACAGGGGCTGATCGGCGTACTGGGCAACAGTCTCTTCGTGGTGTCGATCTCCGTGCCGTCGACGCTCCTGCTGGGCGCTCTCGTCGCGTTCGCGGTGGCCCGGCTGCCGAAATGGCCGTCCCGGATCCTGTTCGGGATCTTCGCGCTCGGGCTTGCCGTGCCCGCGCAGGCGATCATGATCCCGCAGTACGTGCAGTTCGAGCGGCTCGGCCTGCGCGACAGCCTGACCGGGCTGATCCTGGTCAACATCGTGGTCACCCTGCCGGTCGCGGTCTTCATCCTGGCCGGGTTCATGCGCACCCTGCCCGGCGAACTCTACGAGGCCGCGGAGATCGACGGGGCCGGGCCGTGGGCCACCTTCTGGCGGATCGCCGTGCCGGTGTCACTGCCCAGCCTCGCCGCCACCGCGATCTTCCTGGTCGTGATGCACTGGAACGATCTGCTCTATCCGCTGCTCTTCATCGACGACCCGTCAAAACGGACCCTGCCGCTGGCGCTGCTCGACTTCCAGGGCGAGTACCTGACCGAGTATCCGCTGCTCTTCACCGGCGTGGTGGTGGCCTCCCTACCGATGATCATCGCGTACGCGTTCCTCCAGCGCCACTTCGTCGCCGGCATCACCGCCGGGGCCGTCAAGGGGTGATCCGCAGCTTCTTCACAGGTTGGCCCGGCGCGCAGTGGGTAATCGGCGCGTATGCCGACGGTAATGATCTTCGCGCCGGTCCCGCAACTCACCGTGACCATCGAACAGCACTCCGGGGACAACCCGGAACTCCACGTCCACCCCGGCGGGCAGGGCATCTGGCAGGCCCGGATGTGCGCCGGGCTGGGCGCCGAGGTGACCCTCTGCGCCGCCGTCGGCGGGGAGATCGGCGACGTGGTCGCCGCGCTGATGCGGCGAGAGCACATCTCGGTTCGCACCGTGCAGCGTCAGAGCGGCAGCGGGTGGTATGTGCACGATCGCCGCGACGGCAGCCGGGACACGGTGGCCGAGTTCGCCGGCGACCCGCTCGGCCGGCACGACTTGGACGAGCTGTACAGCACCACCCTGGCCGAGGGGCTGCGCGCCGACGTCAGCATCCTCAGCGGACCCGCCTCCCCCGAGGTGGTGCCCGCCGAGGTGTACCGTCGGCTCGCCGCCGACCTGCGCACCCACGGCTGCCGGGTGGTCGCCGACCTCTCCGGCGACCAGCTGCTCGCGGTGCTGGACGGCGGCGTCGACTTCCTCAAGGTCAGCCACGAGGAGCTGATCGACGACGGCCTGGCCTCCGACGACAGTGACGAGGCGCTCGTCGCCGCGGCCCGCGAACTGCGCAAGAAGGGCACCGAGTCGGTGCTGATCAGCCGCGCCGACAAGCCCGGCATCGCGCTGCTCGACGACGAGGCGTTCCTGGTCGACATGCCCGCCCTGCAGGTGGTCGACCACCGCGGCGCCGGTGACTCGATGACCGCCGCCGTCGCCACCGTGCTGGCCCGCGGCGGCGACCTGCACGAGGCGGTCCGCACCGGAGCCGCCGCCGGCGCCCTCAACGTCACCCGGCACGGCCTCGGCACCGGCCGCCAGGAGGCCATCACCGAACTCGCCGGCCGGGTCGGCCTCACCCCGGTGAACTCTGCCTGAATCCTTCTCGCGACGGGTGCCCCGGACGGCGGGCGCGCCTACGCTGGTCCGGCCCACCGCCCCCGCCGGAGACGACCATCAGCACCGAGACCACAGATCAGCGCCGGCACCCGTCCCCGCCGGCACCGGCCCGCCCGCCGATCCGGACGGTGGTGTTCACCGCCCTGATGTGGGCGGTGCCGCCGCTGCTCACCGGTGCGCTCGGCGGCTGGGCCCGGAACCGGCCCGCCCTCTGGGCCGACGAACTGGCCACCTGGGGCGCGGTCCGGCTGGACTGGGAGCAGCTGTGGCGGCTGGCCGGGTCCGTGGACGCGGTGATCACCCCGTACTACGCGGCTCTCAAGCTCCTCGACCCGGCCGATCCGCGCCGCCCGTCGCTGGTGGCCGCCGTGCTGACCAGCGTGGTGATCACCGCGCTCGGGCGGCGGGCCGGCGGGCGGGCCACCGGACTCGTCGCCGGCCTGCTGTGGGCGGTGCTGCCGGTGACGTCCCGGTACGCGCAGGAGGCCCGGCCGTACGCCATCGCGGTGTTCTTCTCCGCCCTGGCCCTGCTGCTCCTGCTCCGCCTGCTGGACCGCCCGTCCCGGCCACGCGCCGCCGCCTATGCCGCGGCCGTCGCGCTGACCGGCCTGTGTCATCCGCTCAGTGGCCTGCTGATGCTCACCGGTCACGCGGTGGCCGGATGGCGCCGGTGGCGGGTGTGGCCGGTGGCCGCCCTGGCCGGCGCCCTGCCCGCGATCGGCCTGGGGGTGGCGGCGGCCGGGCAGACCGCCCAGGTGTCCTGGATCGGCCGGGTCAGCCTGGACACCCTGCGCCTGCTGCCCGAACAGTTCCTGGTCTCCGGGGTGACCGGCGGCCTGCTGCTGGCCCTGGCCGTCGCCGGGGTGCGCCGGGAGAAGGCGCGCACCACCGCCGGGGTGAGCCGGGACCGGGTGCGGACCGCCGTCGCCGGGGCCGGGCTGGTGCCGCCGGTGCTGCTGCTGGCCGCCGGGACCGTCGCGAGCGTGTGGGTGGCCCGCTACGTGCTGATCGCGGTCCCCGCCCTGGTGGTGCTGGCCGCCGCCACCGCGGTCCGGGCCGGCCGGCTGCCCGCCGCCGGGGTGCTGGCCCTGGTCACGGTGCTCGGCTGGCCGGCCCAGGTGGCCATCCGCGAACCGGACGGCCACGACCAGGCCTCCAGCCGGATCGCCGAGGTGATCGTCCCCTACCGGCTGGACGGCGACGTCGTGGTCTTCCCGGACAGCCATCCGAGCCTGTCCTGGGCGGCCCGCGACATCTACGAACGGTACGTCCCGCTCCCCCGCCCACCGGACGTCCTGGCGGTGACCCCACAGCGCACCGACGGCCGGCTGACCGCCCGCGAATGCGCCGACCCGGCCGCCTGCCTGGGCACCCCACCCCGGATCTGGATCGTCCGCCCGGACAACCGCCCGGACCCGCTGACCTTCCTGTCCCCGGCCAAACAGTCCCTGATCGGCACCGATTACCGCCTCCGGCACCGCTGGAACTTCCCCCAGCTCAGCGTGATCCTGATGGAGCGCCGGACCGCCGGGTGACGTCCGGCCCCCGGTGGGCACCCTGGATGCCGTCGCGCGGCGCCGCGTCCACACTGCCCTGATAGACGTCCAGCGGCCCGAGCGCGTCCGCCACGAACAGCGCGTCGAACCGGCCCCGCTCCAGGATCCGCGCGGTCTCCATCCAGTAGGACAGCTCCCGGTATCGATGTGCCTGGCTGTCCGGATGCCGCCACAACCCGATCGCGGTGTGCCCCACCGTCGACTGCCGCAGCCCGTTCAGGCGGAACCTCATGATCGTTGTCTCCCAGCGTTCTCGATGATCAGATCCGCGTTCGCACGGACGTCCTCGGCCGCGTAGAACGCGTCCTCATGCCGGGCCCACCGGTCCCAATGCGGGGCATAGGTGGGCCCGTCCCGGTCGAGGGCGCGCCGCTTGCGCACCGCGGTGGGGCTGTCAACCCAGACGAGCCCACTGGTGTACGGCCGGAGCACGCGAGCCCCGGCGCCCACCCCCTCCACCACCAGCCAGTCGGCGTCCGGAACCAGGTGCTCCTCGGCGTACGCCCCGGCCGCCCAGTCCCAGCGCCGCCACCGGCCCGGACGGCCCGCCGCCAGGGGCCGCAGCACCCGATCCCGCAGCTCGGTCACCCCCTGATGGAGGCCGTCCCAGCCCGCGTACAGGTCGTCCATGTGGATCAGCGGAGCCGCCAGCCGCCCCGCGACACGCTCGGCCAGCGTCGTCTTCCCACTGCCCGAGCGGCCCTCGACAGCCAGCACCCGCCTCGCCCCGGCCCGGGCGGCCAGTCCCCCGGCCCAGACTGCGATCCGCTCCGCTGCCTCATCCAGTTCCGTCGTCACCGTCACCCCACGTACAGCACACGCTCGGGTGTGATCCGCAGAACCACGCGGGCCGATTCCACGCTCCGGTCACCCCGCTCGTGTGCCGCCCCGGTATAATTCCGGGCCAGCTCGTCGACCAGGGCATGCGCGTCCTCGCCGGTGACCCGCGCGGTGCCACGGATCTCGGCGTAGCGGGCCGGCCGTCGCCGGTCGTAGAGCAGCACCGTCACCCGCGGATCCCGCTCGATGTTGCGGACTTTGCGGCGCCCCGCCTTGGTCGCCATCACCAGCTCGTCCCCGTCCCGCCGCACCCACATCACCGAGGACTGCACCCGGCCGTCCGGTTCGACTGTCGACAGCACGGCGAACTCCGGCCGGTCGATCAGCTCGGTCACCGGGCCCGGCAGTTCAGCGGCCGGCATCGGCGCGGCCCCGTTCGATCGGCAGGGAACCGTCGGCCGACCACTCCTCCAGGGAACCGTCGTAGAGGGCCACGTCGTCCCGGCCCAGCGCGGTCAGGGCCAGGCCGAGGGTGGCCGCCGAGATGCCGCCGCCGCAGTAGACCCAGATCGGAGCCGGGTCGGCGAGCAGGCCGGCCAGGTCCGCGCGCAGGTCGTCCAGCGGCCGGAAACGCCCGTCCGGGGCGAGCAGCGACCGGGCCGGGAGGTTGCCGGTGCCGGGGATGTGGCCACGCCGCGCGTACCGGGTCGGCACCTCCCCGGCGTAGGCCTCCGGGTTCAGCGCGCACAGCACGGTCGCCTCGGCCTCGTCCCTGAGCCACCGTTCCAGATCCGCGCGTTCCACCCATCGTCCGGCCCGCACGTTATCCACACTGGCGGGTTGTCCACAGGCCGCGAGCGCGGGAGCCGGAATCTCGGTGACACTGTCCGGCGTGAGCACGCTGACGGGGAGGCCGGCGGCTTCCCAGGCGGCGAAGCCGCCGTCGAGCACGGCTGCCTCGATGCCGATCCAGTCCAGCAGCCACCACAGGCGGGAGGCCCAGATGCCGCCGGATCGGTCGTAGGTGACGACGCTGGTGCCGTCGTGGATGCCCAGGTTCGCGAGGTGGGCGGTCAGGGCTTCGGGAGAGGGGCGGGCGAAATGGTAGAGAGCGGCCGGATCGGTCAGGTCGTGGAGCAGGTCGACGTGGTGGGAGCCGGGGATGTGGGCCTGTTCCCAGCCGGGCCGGCCGGACGACGAGGTGTGGTCGCCGTCGTGTGCGGGCCGGCCCAGGTTCACCGTCGCGTCCAGGACGGCCACGGTGCCCTGCTCCAGGCGTACCGCCAGGTCGCCGGCGGTCAGGATCGGGCCGGCCATCACGGGGCCGCCGGGGACGTCACGGCGGTGGCGAACGAGGTGGGGGTGACCGCATGACGCCAGTCGAACGACGCGGGAAGGATGTCGTTCTCGGCCAGCCAGGTGGTGTAGGGGGTCATCAGATCGTCGCGGATCGCACCCCAGCGGTCGCCGTCGAACCAGGTCGGGGCGATCAGGGATAGGGACCGGGCCAGGATCGGTTTCGGGAAATATGGGATCACCCGGTCCATGATCTCCAGGGCCAGTGCCGGGTCCTCCCGGGCCGCCCGGTACCCACGCTCGGTCGCCGACAGGAACGCCTCGATCAGCGTCCGGTCGGTGAGGGCCGGGCCGGTGCCGAGGAGGTACGAGTGGTACGGCGGCGCGCCGATCTCGTCCACCGGCCAGACGATCCGCTGCTCGCCGGGGAGCTGGGCGAACAGGGCGTCCCACGCCCAGTAACCACCGAACGTGGCGTCCACCTCGCCGGCCGCGATGTCGTCGGCGGACAGTTCGCGGTGGCCGCTGTCGACCAGGATCAGGCGGTCCGGGTCGCCACCGTCGGCGCGGACCAGGTGGCGGACCATCGCCACGCCGCGCGGGGTGGGGTTCAGGGCCAGGCGGCGGCCCTCCAGATCGCGGGGGCGTGTGATGCCACGGCCGGTCACGGTCTGGATGGTCTCCATGCCGCGGTGGTTGATCGACGCGACAGCGGTCAGGGGCTGGCCGGCGGCGCTGCGGACCAGGAGCCGGTTGGTGGGGAAGACGCCCAGGTGGACCTCGCCGCGGGCCAGGTGTTCCAGGGTGTCGCCGCGCAGCGAGTCGAAGACGGTGAGTTCGACGTCCAGGCCGGCGTCGCGGTACCAGCCCTGGCGGCTGGCCACGTACAGTCCGGCCGCGTTGGTCCAGGGGTGGAAGTATTCGAGCATCACGCGTACGTGGGTGAGGGTCATCGGGACACACCTGTCAGCAGATCGGTGAGGCGGCGGCGCAGCACGACGAAGGACGGGTCGTCGACGACGTCGTCGCGGCGGGGCCGGTCGAACGGGATGGTGACCTTCTCCAGGATGGTGGCGGGGCGCCGGGAGAAGACGTAGACGGTGTCGGAGAGCAGCAGCGCCTCCTCGATGTTGTGGGTGACGAACAGGACCGCGCGCCGGTTCGCCTCCCAGATGTCCAGCAGCCAGCGGTGCATCTCGATACGGGTCATCGCGTCCAGGGCGCTGAACGGTTCGTCCTGAGCACGGGCCTCCCGGCCACGGATCTCCTGGGCGAGGACCACGTTCTTCTCGATGGTCCGCCACGGCATCAGGGCCGGCTGCTGCGGCATGTAGCCGCGGCGGGCCGGGCGGCCGTCGACCTCGATGGCGCCGGCGGTCGGGGTTAGCAGGCCGCCGATCAGGTGGAAGAGGGTGCTCTTGCCGCCGCCGGACGGTCCGACGATGGAGACGAACTCGCCCGCCGCCACCGACAACGAGATGTCCGAGATGACGGACAGGTCGCCGAAGGAGTGGCTGAGGCCGGAAACGGAGAGCGCGGAATGCGTGATGGACGCGGGGATCTCAGTCACGACGGCGGCCCTTCACGGTCAGTTTCTCCAGTAGGACGACGATGCTCGAAGATGAGCAGGGCCAGGGTGATGACGATCCCGATGGCCACGAACATCCGGTCCGCGCGGAACGCCGACTTCTGGATCATCATGTACTGGCCGATGCCCTTCTCGGCACCCAGCCACTCGGAGATCACCGCACCGAAGACGCTGTACGTGGCGGCGATCTTCAGGCCGGAGTACATCGTCGGCAGGGCGTGCGGCCACTGGAGTTTGGTGAACAGCTGCCGCCGGCCGGCGCCGGTCATCAGCAGGTAGTCGGCGATCAGCGGGTCGCTGCGCCGGAGCCCGTCCAGGGTGGCGACCGCGACCGGGAAGAAGCAGACCAGGATGATCACCACGAGTTCCGGAGCGAGCCCGAACCCGAGCCACACCACCAGCAGCGGGGCGATCGCGATGACCGGCACGGTCCCGGGCGACGTACAACCCGGTGTGGTCGGTGTCGGGGGTCCAGTCCAGGGCGACCTGGACCTTGGTCAGGCCGGCGGCCGTGGTGGTGTCCCCGGAGTCTCGGTGAACTGTGCCCGCTCCTCCCCGTTACCGGCGGTTACTCCGGTTCCGGAGCGACCCGGCTCACAGAGCCGACCTCCGGGCGACGCCGAAACCACAGGTCAGACACAGGAACCTGGGTCAGTCTCTTGGGCACCCCACCCGAACCGCTTGCCAGGAGCAGAGGCTTGCAGCCCATCGCACCCTTCGACGTCAGCATCGTCATCCCGACACACAGCGAGAAGCGCTGGGCCTCCCTCACCCGGACCATCGCCTCCGCCCACGCCCAGACCCACCCGGCCGCCGAGGTGGTGGTCGTGGTCGACCACAACCCGGCGATGGCCACCCGGGTGAGAACGGAGTTCCCCGGTGTGACGGTGCTGGAGAACGCGTACGCCCGCGGCGCCTCCGGCAACCGCAACACCGGCGCCTTCCACACCCGGACCCCGTTCATCGCCTTCCTCGACGACGACACCGTGGCCAGCCCGGCCTGGCTGGCCACGCAGATGACGCCGTTCACCGACCCGGCGGTGGTCGGCACCGGCGGCGGCATCGTCCCGGCCTGGGCCGGCACCCGCCCCACCTGGCTGCCGGACGAGCTGCTCTGGACCGTCGGCGTCTCCTACACCGGCATGCCGACCAGCACCGCCCCGATCCGCAACGTGTGGTCGGCCAACATGATCGTCCGGCGGGACGCGTTCCTGGCCGTGGACGGGTTCCGCACCGGGTTCGGCAAGCTCGGCGACCAGAACCGGCCCGAGGACACCGAACTCTGCCTGCGGATGAGCGCGACGGCCGGCGGTCGCTGGGTGTACGTGCCGCACGCCACCATCGACCACGAGGTCCCGGTCGACCGGTCGACGTTCGCCTTCCTGATCCGCCGCTGCTACGCCGAGGGGCGCGGCAAGGTGCAGATGGCCGGGCTGATGCCGAAGGACCAGGAGCTGGGGGCGGAGAAGGACTACCTGCGGCGTACGCTGCCCCGCGCCGTCCTGCGCAACCTGGCCGACGCCGGCAGTGGCCGGGGCATGTTCCATGCTCTGCGCGCGGCGACCGTGGTGGCGGCCGTGTTCGCCGCCGCCTGGGGTGGAGGCGTCGAGACCCTCGCGGCCCTGCTGGAGAGCTCCGCCCCCGGCACCGACGCCTAGCCGGGTTCGCGTGGTGATCCGCGGCTCGCATCGAGCTGCGGATCACCACACGGAACCTAGCGTTCCAGGCGGATCTGCACCCACTTGGAGGTGGGGGTTCCGCTCTCCTCGGCCTGCGAGTCGAGCGGGACCAGCGGGTTCGTCTCCGGGTAGTAGGCGGCCACACAGCCCTTCGGGGTGTCGTAGGAGACCAGCCGGAACCGCTCGGCCCGCCGATCGACGCCGTCGTCCCACTCGGAGACCAGGTCGACCACCTCACCGTCGTCGAAGCCCAGCTCGGCCAGGTCGGCCGGGCTGATGAAGACCACCCGGCGGCCCTGCTTGATGCCCCGGTAGCGGTCGTCCAGCCCGTACACCGTGGTGTTGAACTGGTCGTGGCTGCGCAGACTCTGCAGGATCAGCCGGCCCGGCGGGATCGTCATCACCTCCAGCGGGCTGACCGTGAAGACCGCCTTGCCCTCGGCGGTCGGGAAGGTCCGCGAGTCGCGGGGCGGGTGCGGCATGGTGAACCCGCCGTCGCGGATCTTCGCCGGGTAGTCGTCACAGCCCGGCACCACCCGGCCGATCCGCTCCCGGATCTCCTCGTAGTCGCCGGCGAACGCCGTCCACGGGATGTCGTGCCGGTCGCCGAGCGCGGCCGCCGCGATGCCGCAGACGATGTCCACCTCGGAGCGCAACAGCGGCCCGGCCGGCTCGGACCGGCCCCGGGAGGCGTGCACCGCGGACATCGAGTCCTCCACGGTGATCCGCTGCACCCGGCCGCCGGTCAGGTCCTGCTCGGTGCGGCCCAGGGTGGGCAGGATCAGCGCGGTCCGCCCGGCCTCCACGTGACTGCGGTTGAGTTTGGTGGAGATCTGCACGGTCAGCGCCGCGCTCCGCATCGCCGCCGCGGTCACCTCGGTGTCCGGCATGGCGGCCACGAAGTTGCCGCCGAGCGCGACGAACACACTGGCGTGGCCGTCGCGGAACGCCTTGACCGTGTCGACGGCGTCGTGCCCGAACTCCCGGGGCGGCTCGAACCCGAACTCGTCGCGCAGCCGGTCCAGGAAGATCGGGGTCGGCTTCTCCCAGATGCCCATGCTCCGGTCGCCCTGCACGTTGGAGTGCCCGCGGACCGGGCAGAGGCCGGCGCCCGGCTTGCCGATCATGCCCTGGAGCAGGGCGACGTTGACGAACTCCTTGATCGTGGCGACCGCGTTGCGGTGCTGGGTGATGCCCATCGCCCAGCAGTGCACCACCCGCTCGGCGGAGGCCAGCATGTCGGCGGCGGCCTCGATCTCGGCCCACTCCAGGCCGGTGGCGGCCAGCACCTGCGCGCGGTCGACCCGGGACACGTGCTCGGCCCAGGCCTCGAACCCGACGGTGGAGGCGCCGATGAACTCCTTGTCGGCCACCCCCCGCTCCAGCAGCAGGTGGCCGAGCGCCTGCCAGAGGGCCATGTCGCCGTTGAGGCGCACCCGCAGCAGCCGGTCGGCCAGCACGGTGCCGTGCCCGGTCAGGCCGCGCACGTTCTGCGGGTTGTCGAAGCGGGCCAGCCCGGCCTCGGCCAGCGGGTTGATCGCCAGGATCTTGGCGCCGTCGCGTTTCGCGATCTCCAGGGCGGTGAGCATGCGCGGGTGGTTGGTGCCCGGGTTCTGCCCGGAGACCACGATCAGGTCGGCCTTGTGCAGGTCCTCCAGGGTGACCGAGCCCTTGCCGACGCCGATGGTGCGCATCAGCGCCGAACCGGTCGACTCGTGGCAGAGGTTCGAACAGTCCGGCAGGTTGTTGGTGCCCAGTGCGCGGGCCAGCAGCTGGTAGACGAACGCGGCCTCGTTGCTGGCCCGGCCGGACGTGTAGAACGCCGCCTGATGGGGGCTGTCCAGCTCCCGCAGGAACTCGCCGGCCAGCGCGAACGCGTCGTCCCAGGAGATCGGCTCGTAGTGGGTGCCACCCTCGCGGCGCACCATCGGGTGCGTGAGCCGGCCCTGTTTCTCCAGCCAGTGGTCGGTGCGGGTGGCCAGGTCGGCGATCGGGTGCGCGGCGAAGAACTCCGGGCCGACGGTGTCGCGCTGGCCCTCCCAGGAGACCGCCTTCGCCCCGTTCTCACAGAACTCGGCGGTGTGCCGGTGGCCCTGCGGGTCGGGCCAGGCGCAGCTCATGCAGTCGACGCCGTCGTGCTGGTTGAGAGTGCGCAGGTTGCGGACGGTCTTGCGGACACCCATCTTCCGCACGGCGTTGGTGAGGCTGAGCCGGACGGCCTGAAGCCCCGCCGCGTGGTCGGCCGGAGGTCCCACCGACAGACGGGCGTCTTCCTCGTCGAAGGATGTCATTGGTCCATCCTCCCTCCGGTACCCGGATCAATCCAGTGCATGCTCCCGCAAACCGGCCAGCACGGGGGCCGGTGGCCAGGCGTCGACCCGGTAGCGGACCGGCGCGAGCAGCGGTTCCGGTTCGAGGCCGGCGTGCTGCTCGGCGACGCTCCAGGGGACCCTGAAATCGACACCGCCGCCGGTACGGGCGAAGGCGACGGTGTCCGCCCGGGGCAGCAGGGTGCTCACCCCCTCGGTCCAGGTGGCGATGGTCTCGGCCGGCCCGCCGCCGGGCGGCTCGATGGCGACCAGGTTGCCGACGTGCACCTCGACACCGGCCTTCGTGTACTGGTCGCTGAGCCAGTCGGTCTGGTTGGAGTACTCGGTGAGGGCGAGCACCGCGGCGGCCCGGCGGACCGGCACGTGGTGCGGGTGACCGGGCGGTGGGGTGTAGGGCACCGCCCGGCCGTCCGGCCCGGCCACGTACCCGACCGGGGACAGATAGCGGACGGCCTCGCCGAAGACCCGCTCGACCGCGGCGTACAGCTGGTCGGCGCCCTGGTCCGGCAGTGAGGTGAGCAGCAGCGTGTTGTTGTCCGGGGCGAACGCCAGCACCGGCCCGCCCATCCGTTCGCCGACCTCGGCCAGCCAGCCCGGCTCCAGCAGCAGCGAGGTGTAGTAGCCGTCGCCGTCGTCGAGCAGGCTGACCACCGGGCCGTCCCGCCACGGCCGTTCCAGGTGCCGCCGGGCGATCGCCGAGAGGTTCTCCCGGGCCACCGCGAACACCTCGGCGACCTCGACGCCCCAGTCCTCGATCCGGTCCGGCAGCACGTAGGCCATCGCGTCCGGGGTGTCGATCACCACCAGTTCCCGCAGGTACGGCATGGCCGGGCGGGACAGCGGCGGGCGCATCCCGGCCGGGCCGGCCGCGCCGAAGGTGACCGGCCGCAGCACCGGGCGCAGTTTGCCGCGGACCGTCGCCCAGTCCTCCTCGGGCATCGGTGACATCAGCCGGATCAGTCGTTCCAGGCGTTCGCGGCGCTCGGCGGTGGTGGCGTCGGCGGTCTCCCGGAAGACGTTGGAGAGGTAGAGGTGGGCCGGGCCGTCGGCGCCGGTCCGGTGGATCGCGATGGCGAAGTCGTCCGCCCGGTAGACCGCCCGTTCGACGCCCGGGGTGTGCCGGGCGACCCGGAGAGCGAGCTGAGCGAACCTGCGGCGCGGCGAACCGAACCTGTCCAGCAAACCCATTGGTGGACCTTAACGGACCTCCGCCCCGGGTACGGAGGCCTCTTCGGTCCCCGGTCGCCCGCCGGGATGAACCGAAGCGGCCGATGGCGCCGGATCACCGAAGTAAACTAAGTTGACTTCGACTTGATCATCCACGTGAAGGGACCCCTGAAGATGGCGAAGGCGCTGACCGCGAACAGCACGATCGGTGCGTGGCTGGACCACCCGGAGGGCGGTGCGGCCCTGGGACAGCTGCTCGCCGCGGCCGGCACCGACCCCTCGACGCTGGCCCCGATCCGGAGCCTGCCGTTGCAGCAGATGGTCGAGCTGAGCCAGGGCCGGATGCCCCAGTCGGTGGTCGACGAGCTGGTCCTGGCGGTCAACGGCGGGGTCCTGCCGGACGACACCGACAGCGGCGCGTGGACCGAGCAGATCACCCCGGGCCGGTTCGCCGGCCGAACGGTGATCGTCACCGGGGCGGCCTCCGGCATCGGCCGGGCCACCGCCTCCCGGATCGTCCGCGAGGGCGGCCGGGTGATCGGCGTCGACATCACCGCCGACAAGCTGGACAAGACCGCGGCCGACCTGGGCGGCTCGTTCGTCGCGGTGGCCGCCGACATCACCCGGCCCGAGGACGTCGAGCGGATCGTGGCCGCGGCCGGGGACCGGATCGACGGGCTGGCCAACGTGGCCGGCGTGGTCGACGACTTCAGCCCGGTCCACGAGACGTCCGACGCGGTCTGGGAGAAGCTGTTCGCGGTGAACGTCGACGGGGTCTTCCGGCTCACCCGCGCGGTGGTCCCGGCGATGCTGGCGGCCGGCCGGGGCGCGATCGTCAACGTGGCCTCCGAGGCGGCGCTGCGCGGCAACGCGGCCGGGATCGCCTACACCGCCTCCAAGCACGCGGTGATCGGCATGACGAAGAACACCGCTTTCATGTACGGGCCCCGGGGCATCCGGACCAACGCGGTGGCGCCCGGCGGGGTGGCCACCGGGATGGCGCCGGTGAACCAGTCCGAGTTCGGGCGCGACCGGACCGGCCCGCACCTGCGGCTCATCCCACAGGTGGCGATGGCCGAGCACCTGGCCGCCTCGATCACCTTCCTGCTCAGCGACGACGGCGTGAACCTGAACGGGGTCATCCTGCCGTCGGACGGTGGCTGGTCGGTCCAGTGAGGGCCTGCTGGAGCAGCGTCCCGTAACGGTCGATCAGATCCTCGCGGTCGGCGGTCAGCAGGCTCTCGTCCTCCACCACCCACAGGGCGTAGAGCAGACCGCCGACCACCGCGGCCGCCAGCGCGGCCCGCACCTCGGCGTCCGGGCCGGTCAGCCGGGCCCGCACCGGCCCGACGAAGGCGCGCTCGTGGATGTCGCGCAGCCGGTCCCGGATCCCCGGCTCGTTGCTGCCGCGCAGCAGCGCCAGATAGACCCCGCGGATGTCGTCACCGGCCAGCAGCACCTCGACGAACCGCCGGCCGAACCGGTCCAGCGGCACGTCCAGCAGCGGCTCGTCATCGATGGTGAACGTCATCGTGTCGAGGAACAGCAGCTCCTTGGTGCCGAAGTGACGGATGACCAGTGCCGGGTTCGTCACCGCCTGGGCGGCGATGTCGCGAACCGAGGTACGTGCGAAACCACGCTCCCGGAACAGACGGGCCGCCGCGGTACGAATCTCCTCGCGGGTGGCCTCACCCGTACGCCTAGCCATGCACCCGATCGTAGGGGGCCGTTCGGGCCATTCCCGAATCGCGAGGGCCCCGGACCGGGCAATTCTGGCGAACCTCGCCCCACCTTCCGGGCGCCGTGCTCAGCTATCCGGGACACGGCTTAAATACCGAAAGGTCTGACATGCGAAAAACCACGCAGGGCTTCATCACCGCCTGCGCAGGGCTGGTCATCGGAGCGACGTTCGGCGCCGCGCCCGCGCTCGCCGGCCCGGAGTGGATCCCGCCCGGCCGGGTGCTCGGCTACTACGACAGCCTGGGCGGCTGTTCCTCGTACGCCTCGTCGCTGGTGCTGTGGGACGACGACTACGACTGCGACTACTGGCCGCAGCGGGTGTCCCAGCCGTACGCGCTGGTCATCGAACGGCCCGTCTACATCAACCAGCCGGTCCCGGTGGTCCAGCAGCCGGTGGACGCCGCGCCGCCGATGGCCGACCCGGAGCCGGAGCCGGAGCCGGTCGGCGAGCCGGCCGCCGCCGAGAAGCCGGCCAAGCCGGTCAAGACCAAGTCGGACAAGAAGAAGAACAAGAAGCACAAGGACCAGGTGACGATCACCGCCGAGGAGCCGGCGGACACGCCCGAGCCCGTCGCGCCGGAGCCGGTCGCGCCCGCGCCGTTCGTGCCCGCGCCGGCCACCATCGTGCCCGGACCCACCACCATCGTCCCGGTGCCCGTCCCGGTCGCCCGCCCGGTGGTCCCGGTCCGCCCGGTTCTGCCGATCCGCCCGCTGGTCGGCGGCCCGGTGTTCCCGTTCGGTGGCGGCCCCTGCGGCCCCTGCTTCTGACCGTCCGGATCGGCGGCCGGGCCCCGGCCCGGCCGCCTCCGCACGTCGAGGCCACCCGGGGGATCAGCCGCCGGCCATCGCCCCGACCACCATGAACGGCTCCGCGCCGGCGGCCACCCGGTCCGGCAGCGGCGCGTCCGGCGACTCGTTGGAGAGATCCTCCTCGCAGGCGAAGAACCGGACCAGCGGGCGCCGCGCCCCGGTGTCGCGGTCCCGCATCGTGCCGAGCAGCATCGGGAACCGCTTCTCCACCGCGTCCAGAACGTGCCGCTGGGTGACCTCGCCCGGCACCTCCACCTCGACCTCCCCGGTCACCTTCGCCAGGGTGCGCAGGTGCGGCGGCAGGATCACCCGGATCACGGCAGCACCTGGACTTCCACCGACAGCACCGGCGGCAGATCGGTGACCAGCGCCGACCAGGTGTCCCCGCTGTCCGCCGAACCGTAGACCTGCCCGGCGCTGGTGCCGAAGTAGATCCCGCACTCGGCCAGGGTGTCCACCGCCATCGCGTCGCGCAGCACGTTGACGTAGCAGTGCTCCTGCGGCAGCCCGGTGGTGAGCGCCTCCCACTCGTTCCCGCCGGTACGGCTGCGATAGACGCGCAACCTGCCGTCCATCACGTAGTGCAGGTGGTCGCTGGTGACCGGCACGACGTAGATCGTCTCCGGCTCGTGCGCGTGCACCGCGATCGGGAACCCGAAGTCGGTGGGCAGGTTCCCGCTGATCTCGTGCCAGTCGGCCCCGGCGTTGTCGGAGCGCATCACGTCCCAGTGCTTCTGCATGAAGAGGGTGTCCGGCCGGGACGGGTGCATGGCCAGCCGGTGCACGCAGTGGCCGACGTCGGCGTCCGGGTCCGGGATGCCCTCGCTCCGCAGACCGCGGTTGACCGGCTGCCAGGTGACCCCGCCGTCGTCGCTGCGGAACACCCCGGCCGCCGAGATCGCCACGAAGATCCGGTCCGGGTCCACCGGGTCGAGCAGGATGGTGTGCAGGCAGAGGCCGCCCGCGCCGGGCTGCCACTTCGGGGCCGACACGTGGGTGCGCAACCCGGTCAGCTCCACCCACTTCTGCCCGCCGTCGGTGCTCTTCCAGAGGGCCGCGTCCTCACCACCGGCGTAGACCGTGTCCGGGTCGGTGCGGGACGGCTCCAGATGCCAGATCCGTTTGAACTCCCACGGGCGCGGGGTGCCGTCGTACCAGAGATGGTCGCCGACCTCCCCGGTGTAGGCGAAGTCGTGGTCCACCTGCGCCCAGCTCGCGCCCCCGTCGTCGGAGCGCTGGATCAGCTGGCCGAACCAGCCGCCGGACTGCGACACCCAGATCCGGTCCGGGTCGGCCGGCGAGCCGTTGGCGTGGTAGATCTCCCAGCCGGCGAAATGCGGGCCGTCCACCGTCCAGTCCGCCCGCCTCTCGTCCGAGGTCAGGACGAACAGGCCCTTCCGGGTGCCGACCAGCAATCGAACACCGCTCATGTGCCACTCCCCTCCGAGATGTTATGGACGCATGATGCTGTGCGCCACGTCACCACAGGGGCTCTAGGACGGATGTTCGACCGGAAGAGGTCAGCCCTGCAGCGCGCGGGCCATCTCGGCCTGCTCGGCCAGCACGTCGTTCATCCGGGCCTGCACCGCGTCCATCTTCCCGATCGTCTCGCTGGTGGTGTGGATGCCGTTGGCGACGGTCTCCGCGCTGGCCTGGATGCCGGCGATCTGGTCGGCGACCTTCTGGGTGGCCTCGGCGGTCTCCCGGGCCAGCTCCTTGACCTCACCGGCGACCACCGCGAAGCCCTTGCCGGACTCACCGGCGCGGGCCGCCTCGATGGTGGCGTTCAGTGCGAGCAGGTTGGTCTGCTCGGCGATCGAGGAAATGATCTTGATGACGTCGCCGATCGCGGTGGACGCCTGACCCAGCGCCGCCACCTCCGCGGTCATCGCCGACGCCCGCGCCACCGCCTGCTCGGCCACCGAGGTCGCGTCCTGGCTGGCGTTACGCAACCGGTCCACGGTGTCCAGCAGATCCCGGGCGTTCGCGGCCGCCCGCTCGGTGCCCCGCACCACGTCCAGGCGCTGCGACACCAGCTGCTGCACGTTACGCAGGGCGGCCGCCCGGGACTCGGACAGATCGATGTACTCGGTGGTGAAGAAGTCCATCGTGCCGACGATCCGGTCCCCGCTCATGATCGGGAAGCAGACCCCGGAACGGACCCCGGCACGCTGGGCCGCCGGTGCGCGTACACAATCGGTCAGTTCGGCCAGGTCCCGGACGAAGACCAGGTCCCGGGCCCGCCAGGCGCGGCCGGACAGGCCCACCCCCTCGGCGAACGTGGCGGCCAGCGTGACCCGGCGGAACTCGTCACCGGCCGAGCCCGACTCCAGCTGGAACTTCAGCACGTTCAGCTCGCCGTCGATGGCCCAGAACGAGCCGTACGCCCAGCCGAACGCGGTCCGCACCGCGTCCAGCGCCGCCTTGATCGAGGTCTGGCTGTCCGAGGCCTGACCCAGCCGGGTGACCACGGTGGTCACCGCCTCCCGGTCGTTGGCCACCTGGCGCAGCTCGGCGGCGGCGATCGCACTCTTGCGGGCCCGGTCACCCATCCGGACGATGGCCGCGAACTTCTCCTTGCGCGCCTCGTCGGCGTAGAACGGCACCGGCGCGTAGTACTCGAAGACGCCGGACACCTCGGTGCCCTTGACCACCGGCAGCACCGCCGCGGCCACCATCCCGGCCTTGGCCGCGGCCTGCCAGCGCCGGCAGCCGGTGGCCACGTCGGCGTTGTCGTCGAAGACCGCCGACCGGGTCCGCAGCGCCCGGTTCACCAGCTCACCCGGATCGTTGCGGCCGGCCGCCTGGACCTGCGGCACCAGGGGGCCACTCTCGTGCAGCACCTGCAACCGGCCGGCGCTGTCCGGGACCCAGATCGCGCCGTACCCGAAGTTGTAGAACCGGACCGTGCTCTCCACCGTGATCCGCCACGCGCTGTCCTCGTCGGAGGCTCCGTCCAGCCGGTGCACCAGCTCCTCCAGCGCCTCCACGTCCCGTGGGATCGGGCGCGCCGCCTCCGGGCTCTCCGCCCGGGAACCGAACAACCGCACGCTTCGCCTCCTGACGCCTCAGCTCCCTCCCATCTTCATCCCATTCGAGAGGTGTTGCGGCGGTTATTCCCAAGGCACCCAGGCGGCATCGGCCAGCGGCGGCTGCCGGGACTCCAGCTCCCGCAGCAGAATGCCCTCCCGCAGCCCCCACGGGCAGATCCGCAGCGAGGGGATGCCCAGCCGGCGCATCACCTCGTACGCCACGATCGCCCCGGCCAGGATCTGCCGGGCCCGGTGCGGGGAGACCCCCTTGAGCCGGGCCCGTTTCGGGCTGGGCATCACCGCCAGCCGCTTGATCCACGGCCGCAGCGCACCCGCCTCGATCTCCCGGGGCACGAACGGGCCGAGCCGCTGCGGCGGCGCCCCGGTCAGCCGGGCCAGCTGCTGGAACGTCTTGGACGCGGCCACCGACGTGTGCGGCTCCTCCCAGGAGGTCCGCCCGGCCACCTCGGCGAACCGCTCCCGCACGTGCCGGCGCAACCTGCGCACCGCCCGCGGGGACGGCGGATCACCCTCCAGGAACTCCCGGGTCAGCCGCCCCGCGCCCAGCGGCAGCGACATCGCCGACTCGGGCAGCCGGTCCCGGCCGAACGCCACCTCCAGGCAGCCGCCGCCGATGTCGACCATCAGCATCGGGCCGGCCTGCCAGCCCAGCCAGCGCCGCGCGGCCAGGAAGGTGAGACGGGCGTCCTCGATCCCGGTGATGGTGCCCAGGCGTACCCCGGTGGCCTGATGGACCTCGGCCAGGACCGCCTCGCGGTTCGGGGCGTCCCGGACCACCGCCGTGGTGTAGGCGAACATCCGGTTCACACCCACCCGGTGCGCCTCGGCCGCCGCCGCCCGCACCGAGGCGATCATCCGGTCCAGGGCGGCCGGGCCGATCGTGCCGTCGGCCGGCAGCCGGTGGGCCAGCCGGGGCCGCTGCTCCCAGGCGTGCACCGGCAGCGGCAGCCCGGAGTCGGACTCGGCGACCACCAGGTTGACCGTGTTGGATCCCACGTCGAGCACTCCCAGGCGCATGGGGCGCCGGATACCCCCGATCTCCGGGATCATGGGCGGAACCGGTAGCCCATGCCGGGCTCGGTCAGCAGGTGCCGGGGCCGGGCCGGATCGGCCTCCAGCTTGCGGCGCAACCGGGCCATGTACTGACGTAGATAGTTCGTCTCGGTCTGGTACTGCGGCCCCCACACGTCGTGCAACAGCTCCTTCTGGGTGATCAGCTTGCCCGGGTGGCGCAGCAGGTGCTCCAGCAGCTGCCACTCGGTCGGGGTGAGCCGGACCCCACCGCTGATCGAATGCTCGGAGAGGTCCACCTCGTACGATCCGATCATGACGACCGGGCTCTCCTCCTCGGCGGGCCGCCCCCGCCGGGTCACCGCCCGGATCCGGGCCAGCAACTCGTCCACCCCGAACGGCTTGGTCACGTAGTCGTCGGCGCCCGCGTCCAGGGCGGCCACCTTGTCCGCGCTGTCCGCCCGCCCGGACAGCACGATGATCGGCACCGCGGTCCACCCACGCAGCCCGGCGATCACCTCGCTGCCCTCCATGTCCGGCAGGCCCAGATCGAGGACGACCAGGTCAGGATGGGTGTGGGCGGCGGCGCGCAGGGCTCCGGCACCGTCCGGGGCGGTGTCCACGTCGTATCCCCGGGCCTTGAGGTTGATCCGCAGGGCCCGGGTGATCTGGGCGTCGTCGTCGACGACGAGGATCCGCGTCATGCCGTGGCCGCGGGAAGCGCGAGGATCATGGTGAGGCCGCCTCCGGGGGTCTCGTCAGGGGTGAGGGTGCCGCCCATCGCCTCGGTGAGGCCACGGGACAGCGCCAGGCCCAGCCCCACTCCGGTGTGGTTGTCGCGGTCGCCGAGCCGCTGGAACGGCAGGAACACATCCTCCCACCGGTCCGCCGGGATCCCCGGGCCGTGATCGATCACCCGCAGCTCCACCACGTCGCCGTGACTGCTGCCGGTCACCATCGGCGGACGGTCCGGCGGACTGTAGCGAAGCGCGTTGCCGATCAGGTTGACCAGCACCCGCTCCAGCAGGCCCGGGTCGGCGCGCAGCAGCGGCAGGTCGTCCGGCACCCGGACCGCCACCTGCCGGGCCTCCGGCCCGAGATCGTCCAGAGCCATCGGTACGGCGTCCTCCGCACCCATGTCGATCGCCGTCACGCCCAGCGCGCCGGTCTGCAGCCGGCTCATGTCCAGCAGGTTCGCCACCAGCCGGTCCAGCTTGTCCAGCGACTCGTCCGCGGTGGCCAGCAACTCCACCCGGTCCTCGTCGTCGAACTGCACGTCCGGGCTGCTCAGGCTGGCCACCGCGGCCTTGGCCGACGCCAGCGGGGTCCGCAGGTCGTGGCTGACCGCGGCGAGCAGCGCGGTGCGCATCCGGTTCGCCTCGGCCAGCGGCCGCGCGGTGGCCGCCTCCGCGCTCAGCCGCTCCTGCCGCAGCGCGACCGCGGCCTGGGCGGCGAACGCCTCCACCACCCGGCGGTCCGAGGCCTCCAGGGTCCGCCCGGCGAGCAGCATCGTCAGGTCACCGTCGGCGGTCACCGTGACGTCGGCGTCGGCGGCCCGCAGCCCGGCCCGGCCCACCTCGGCCACCGTGACCCCGCCCTCGGTCAGCGCCACCGCGTCCAGCCCGAACGTCTCCCGCAGCCGGTCCAGCAGGGCGGCCAGCGGCCGCTGCCCGCGCAGCACCCCACCGGCGACGGCGGCCAGGGTCTGCGCCTCGGCGGACGCCTCGGCCGCCTGCCGGGTGGTCCGGGCGGCCTTGTCCACCACCCAGCTGACCGCCATCGCGACCACCACGAAGATGCCCAGCGCCAGCAGGTTCTCGCCCTGGGCGATGAAGAAGCCACCGTACGGCGGGGTGAAGAACCAGTTCAGCAGCAGTGACCCGGTGACCGCCACCAGCAGCGCCGGCCACAGCCCGCCGATCAGCGCCACCCCGACCACCATCACCAGGAACAGCAGGATCTCGCTGACCAGCGTCGGCTCCGGCACCACCAGAAGGACACCGGTCAGCAGCGGCAGCCCGGCCAGCGCCACCAGGAACCCGGCCACCCGCCGCCGCCGGGACAGCGCGGGCGCCATCCGGTCCCGGCGGCCGGCCCGCCCGGCCCGCTCGTGGGTGACCAGGTGCACGTCGATGCTGCCGGACAGGATCGTGGTGGTCACCCCCACGCCGGCGCTGAACAGCTGCTGGAACCGGCCCCGGCTGGAGACGCCGAGCACGATCTGGGTGGCGTTCACCCCGCGGGCGAACTCCAGCAGCGCCCGCGGCACGTCCGCCCCGGACACCTGGTGGTACGTCCCGCCCAGGCTCTCCACCAGCACCCGCTGCCGGGCCAGCACCGCCGGATCGGCCCCGGCCAGGCCGTCACTGCGGGTCACGTGCACGGCCAGCAGGTCGGCGCCCCTGCCCCGGGCGGCGATCCGGGACGCCCGGCGGATCAGGGTCTCCCCCTCCGCCCCGCCGGCCAGCGCCACCACCACCCGCTCCCGGGTCTCCCAGGTGGAGTCGATGCCGTGGTCGGCGCGGTACCGCCCCAGCTCCTCCTCGACCCGGTCGGCCAGCCACAGCAGGGCCAGCTCGCGCAGCGCGGTCAGGTTGCCGGCCCGGAACCAGTTGCCCAGCGCCGCGTCGATCTTCTCCGGCGGGTAGACGTTGCCGTGCGCCATCCGCCGGCGCAGCGCCTCCGGGGTCATGTCGACCAGCTCGACCTGCCCGGCGGCGCGGACCACCGCGTCCGGCACGGTCTCCCGCTGCTCCACCCCGGTGATCTGGGCGACCACGTCGTTGAGCGACTCCAGGTGCTGCACGTTCACCGTGGTCAGCACGTCGATCCCGGCGTCCAGCAGCTCCCGCACGTCGGCCCAGCGCTTGGCGTTGCGGCTGCCCGGCACGTTGGTGTGCGCCAGCTCGTCGACCACCGCCACCTCGGGACGGCGGGCCAGCACCGCGTCCAGATCCATCTCGGTGAACGCGCCGCCCCGGTAGGTCATCTCCCGGCGCGGCACCGTCTCCAGATCGCCGATCATCGCCGCGGTGTGCTTGCGGCCGTGCGTCTCCACCAGCGCGACGACGACGTCGGTACCCCGGGCGGCACGACGATGCGCCTCCTCGAGCATGGCGTACGTCTTGCCCACACCCGGGGCGGCACCCAGGTAGATCCGCAGCTCCCCCTTCACACCGAACAACTCAACCTTTTCCGGTACGCCCCCGGCAAGCGCGTTGACGAGATCTTGACGGGGTGCGCTGCGTCACTGCTGGTCCGGCTCGTGCTCCTCGGGCCAGTCCGGCACCACCAGCACACTGCTCAGCGTCTGCGGGTGATCGGAGACCGCCCGCAGATACACCGGCCCGTCCACCGGCACCCGCCAGACCACCACCGGCTCCGGATTCGCCGGCCGGATCGAGTCCACCCAGATCGTCGGCGTGACCGGATCGCCGGTCCGCTTCACCGGCGGAGACAGCGTGTAGAACGCCGTGGTGTGTGCCGGCAGCTCCAGCGGACCGGTCTTGATCAGCCAGTAGTCGGCGATCGTCACCCCGGCCGCCAGGCTGAACGACGGGATCACCGGCTGGCCCGAACCGTTGGTGACCTCCACCCGCAACTCGGTCAGCCGGTGCCCCGGCACCACCGCGTTCGCCACCCGCATGGTCAGCGGCTGCGGCGTCGTCACCGCCACCACCAGCGCCGCCGCGGCCGGCAGGAACACCACCACCGTCGCCACCGCCGCCAGCGGCCGGGGCAGCCGCCACCGCGTCCGGTACGCGCCCGCGAAGTCCGCACGCGACGTGGTGGCCAGCGCGACGATCCACAACGGCATGGTGAGCAGCCAGTACCCGTCCTGCGAACGGGTCGACACCATGAAGATCACCCACGGCAGCACCGCGACCGCCGGCCCCAGATACCGCAGATAGCCGGCGAACGTGATCAACAGGGCCACCAGCAGCGCCTCGGTCGCCAGCCCGTACGAGTCCAGCGCGCCACTGCCACCCACCAGGTAGGCGGTGACCCCCATCAGGCCCTGCCCGTGCGGAACCGCGTGCTGCAACAGCGGCTCGAAGATGCCGGTCGCCCAATCCGCCGGGGAGTCGATGATGAACTGCAGATTCACCAGGAAGAACACGCCCAGCGCGGTGCCGCCGTACCGCATCATCAGCCAGAACGCCCGGCCCAGCGGCAGCTCACCCAGCCGCAGCATGATCAGCCCGGCCACCAGGAACAACGCCAGGAACCAGCCCAGCTGATGGATCGAACAGGCCAGCCCCAGCGCCACCGCCCGGCCCGACCCGGCCCAGCCCAGCCGGCCACCCCGGCCGGTCGACGGCCACCGCCACAACGCCAGGCACAGCAACGGCAGGGCCATCAGCGACGGGTACGCGTTGTCCGCGTAGTTCGTCAGCGTCCCCAGGCCCAGCACCCCCAGCGTCGCCACCGGCCGCAACGGGCGCGGCGCCGCGAAGAACAGGATCAGCGCCGTCGCCAGCAGCCCCAGCCAGGACAGCAGCACCACCCCGGTGATCGACGGGAACAGCAGCTGCACACCCGCGCCCATCTGGACACCCAGCGGCGGATAGCCGAAGTCGTGCACCACCCGGCCGTCCATCAACTGGGTCGGCAGGCTGGGCAGGATGTCGTCCCAGACCGAGGTGTACGGGTTGATCCCCTCGGCCAGGCCGCGGGCCGCCCGGTCCATCAACAGGCCCTCGTCGATGGTCATCTCCTTGACCCCGGAGACGCCGTTCCAGGCGGCCACCACCTTGATCACGATCGCGGTGCCCAGCACACCCACATCCACCCGGGCCAGCGACCGCTGCCGCGACACGCACAGCGCCAGGATCGCGGCCGCCAGCATCGCCAGGTAGGCGGCGGTGACGGTCAGGGCCAGGGCCGGGCGGGCCAGCGCGTGCGTGGTCCAGAAGGTCCGGGTGTTCACGGCCAGGCCCATGATCGCGGTCAGGGTGAGGCCGCGGTGCAGCCACAGCAGCAGGTCCGGCCGGGCCTCGAACCCACCCGCCGCCTCCGCGTCCACCGCCTCCGCCGCCTCCGCGTCCACCGCCTCCGCCGCCGCCGCGTCCGGTGCCTCCCCGTCCGGTGCCACCGCGTCCGGTGCCACCGCGTCCGGTGCCTCCGCCGCCTTTGCCGTTCCCGGCGGGCTGTCCGGTGCGCTTTTCGGCGCGTCTCCTGGCGCTTCCTCCGGTGCGACGTCGCCGGATCCGCTCGGCAGACGGGTCGCCGCCGTCGGGCCGTCCCCGCCGGGCGGGACCGAACGCTCACGCCCCTCGGATTCGTCACTCTCAGTGAGATAAACGTCGATGTCCGGGTCGCCGCCACCCTCCGGAACCCCATCGACAGCGGCGCTCTCCCCCGTCGCTGAACCGCCCCCAGCAGGAACGATCCCCCTGACCGGCGGTACCGGCTCCCGATCCGGCGCCACCGCATCGGTAGGACACTGATAGTCACCCTCACGAGCCATCGGGGCATCGTACAAGTGCCCGTCCCGGCACCAGTGTCGTCCCGGCGCGTGACGCTCCCGGCTATCCGATCAGCACGTGACCGAGACCGATCAGTGCCCCGGCGGCGATGAACCACGCGCTGTTCCACCTGGTACGCCACATCAGCAGCAGGGTGACCACGGTGATCGCCGCGGTCAGCGGATCCACCACGGCACTCCGGGCCAGCTGGCCGGACACCCCCGCCATCAGGGCCAGCGCGGTGGCGTTGACCCCGTCGAGCAGCACCGAGGTCCACGGCGAGGCCCGGAGCCGGTCGGTGAGCCGGGCCAGCAGCCCCACGAACAGGAACGACGGCAGGAACACACCCACCGTCGCTAGGAACGCCCCCGGCAGCCCGGCGACGAGATACCCGATGAACGTCGCGGTGGTGAACACCGGCCCCGGCGTGACCTGCCCGATCGACACGGCGTCATACAGCTGCTGCTCGGTGATCCAGTGCAGCCGGTCCACGAAGTCGCCGCGCAGGAACGCCAGCAGCACATACCCGCTCCCGTAGAGCACCGACCCGATCTTCACCATGGTGAGGAACAGCTGCCCGAGCTCACCCCCGTCGACAACCGGAAACGCCAGAACCGGCAGCGACCCCCGGCCCGCCCACCATCGCCGCCTCCCCCGCTCACCCGGCTCCCCCTCGCCCCGGCCCGCGCTCTCACCCGGCTCCCGCTCACCCCCGCCCGCGCTCTCACCGGACTCCCGCTCACCCCCGCCCGCGCTCTCACCGGACTCCCGCTCACCCCCGCCCGCGCTCTCACCCGGACCCCGCTCGCCCCGCGCCTCCCCGCCCCGGCCCGCCCGCTCACCCGGACCGCGCTCGCCCCGGCCCGCCTCTGCGCCCGGCCCTCCGGTTTCTCGCGCTCCTCCGCGTGCCAGCCGGATCGCGGCCGGGAGTGCCGCGCCCGCCGCGAGGATCAGCAGTTCGTTGACGCCGAGCAGGTAGGCGGTCAGGGCGGCGGCCGCCAGCAGGATCAGCCACACCGTCTTGAGCACGGCCTTCAGCAGCGCGAACAGTGCGTGGGCGATGATCGCGACCACCGCGGGGACGATGCCGTAGAGCAGGCCGGACACCGCCGGGGTCTGACCGAACCGGACGTACGCCCAGGCCAGCGCGGTGACGATCACGGCCGCGGGCAGGATGAAGCACACACCGGCCGTCACCAGCCCTCGCCATCGGGCGCGCTCGTGGCCGAGGTGGATGGCGAGTTCGGTGGAGTTCGGGCCGGGGATCAGGTTGGTGGCACCCATCAGGTCGGCGAACCGTTCGTCACTGATCCAGCCGCGCCGCCGCACCACCTCGTCCCGCATCATCGCGGTGTGCGCGGCCGGTCCACCGAACGCGACCACCCCGAGCCGCAGAAACACCAGCGCGACTTCCCGAACCCGCCCACCGTCCACCACGTTCCGGCACGCTAGCCCCCGCAGATGAACACCCCACCAACCCACCGCACCGACTTCCACCCCGCTCCAAGCCAGAAAAAGCCACACCCCCAACCGCGTGCCGCACACCGGTCCGATTCGCACCACAAGGAGCCACACCCCCGACCGCGTGCCGCACACCGGTCCGATTCGCACCACAAGGGGCCACGCTCCCGACTGCGTGCCGCGTTGCGGTTCGATCCGCACCACAAGGAGCCACACCCCGACCGCGTGCCGCACACCGGTCCGATCCGCACCACAAGGAGCCACACCCCGACCGCGTGCCGCACACCGGTCCGATTCGCGCGGATAGTGGCCACGGAGGGCGGGGTGGGGGGTGTGGAGTTACACCTGTCGCTGGGGAGTGCTCGGGAGCGGTGGGGGGCGCATTCGCCCGGCGGTCGCCGGGCGGCCTGGAGGGCGGCCCGGCTTGCGGGGACTCATGAGGGCGGGTCGATTTTGGCAGGAGTATTGGATCGTACTAAATCGGGATTTATGTTAGATGGAGCCCTGCCCACAGCGCCGTCACTCCTGCCACCAGGCTCAACGGGACCGTCGCGGCGCCCAGGCGGAGGAATTCGGCGGTTCGGGGGGCCGCGTCGCGGGCGTGCAGGATGCGCCTCCACAGCAGGGTGGCCAGCGAACCGGCGTAGGTCAGGTTGGGGCCCACGTTGACGCCGATCAGGACCGCCAGCAGCAGGGCCGGTTTGTCGGCGACCGCGGGCAGCAGGACCAGGGTGGCCGGCAGGTTGTTCAGGACGTTCGCCAGTACGGCGGCCAGCGCCGCCGCCCCGAGCAGCCCCAGCAGGTCGGTGTGATCCGGGATCCAGGCGTCGATCCAGGCGCCCAGGCCGTTGTCGCGGACCGCCAGCACCACCACGCCCAGCGCCAGGACGAAGGCGCAGAAGGCCGGATTGGCCTCGATGACCAGATCGCGGGGGCGGATGGTCCGGGCGCGCAGCAGGGGCACCGCCAGGCCGACCGCGCCGGCTGCCGCCACCCAGGCCGGTTCGACGCCGAGCGGCTGGAGGGCGGCGAAACCGATCAGGGTCACCGCCAGCACCGACAGGGCGTAGCGGGGTGGCGGGCCGGGCTGCCCGGGGTCGGCGGTGGCGGGGGTGGCCAGGTCGCGGGCGAAGAAGAACTGGAAGATCAGGTATTCGACGGCGATCACCGCCAGCCACGGCGCGGCCATCAGCGCGGCGAATCCGGCGAAGGTCAGGCCGCTGGCGGCGAAGGCCAGCAGGTTCGTCAGGTTGGAGACCGGCAGCAGCAGGGACGCCGAGTTGGCCAGGTGGTTGCAGGCGTAGGCGTGCGGGCGGTGGCCGACACCGGCCCGGGCGGCGACCGCGAACACCACCGGGGTCAGCAGGACCACCGTCGCGTCCAGGCTGAGGACCGCGGTGGTCATCGCCGCGGCGGCGAACACCGCGCCGAGCAGGCGCCGTGGGCGGCCCCGGCCGGAGCGGGCCACCAGGGCACCCACGTATTCGAAGACGCCGTGTTTCTCCGCGGTGTGCGCCAGCACCAGGATCGCGGCGAGGAACGCGACGGTCGGGGCCAGCTCCCGCACCTCGGTCAGCGCGCCGGTCACGCTGACCAGGCCGAAGGCGACGGCGGCGAGCGCGGCGGGCACGGCCGCGGTGGCCTCCGGGAGACCACGCGGCCGGGCCACCGCGAAACCGAGCACTGCGATGAGCAGTGCCAACGCCAAGATCATGGACACCGGCGCAGCCTAAGCCCGCCGGTCAGTCCTCGCCCTGTTCGTCGTCGGGGTCGGCGGGGATCGGGCGCAGCCGGAGCTGGGTGATCGCCCGGCCGGTGATCTCGACCACCTCGGCGGTGTGCCCGTCGATGGTGACGGTCTCGCCGGTGACGGTCGGGATGTGGCCGAGCCGGGCCAGCACCAGGCCGGCCACCGTGGTGTAGTCGCCGGCGTCGATCTCCTCGATGTCGACGCCGATGTCCGGCAGGTCGTGGATCGGGAAGGTGCCGGGCAGCAGCATCGCGCCGTCGTCCTCGCGGATCACCGACTGGACGTCCCGGTCGGTCTCGTCGTAGATCTCGCCGACCACCTCCTCGACCAGATCCTCCATCGTGACGATGCCGTCGATCGCGCCCCGCTCGTCGACCACCAGCGCGAACTGCTGGCGCTGGGACCGCAGCTGGCGCATCGCGTCGGACACCTTGAGGGTCTCCGGCAGGAACAGCGGCTCGAACATGTGGTCGCGGACCATGCCGTCGGCGTTGACCAGGTCGCGCAGGTGGACGACGCCGAGCACGTCGTCCAGGCCCATCGGCCCGGTCACCGGGGCCCGCGAGTGGCCGCCCTTGACCAGCCGGGACAGCGCCTCGGCCGAGGTCAGATCGGCGGGCAGGATCAGGACGTCCCGCCGGGGTACGAGGATCTCGCGCAGGATCCGGTCGGCGATCTCGAACGCGCCGGAGATGATCTCGCGCTGTTCGGCGGTGAAGTCCTGCTGGGCGGCGACCATGTCGCGGATCTCCTCGGTGGAGACCTCCTCACGGCCGGCCGACGGGTCACCTCCGGCCAGCCGGACCACGCCGTCGGTGGACTTGCCGAGCAGCCAGATCACCGGCCGCGACAGGGTGGCCAGCACATCGAGCGGCCGGGCCACCAGCATCGCCCAGCCCTCGGCCCGCTGCATCGCGATCCGTTTCGGCGCCAGCTCGCCGACGACCAGGGTGAAGAACGTCAGGATCAGGGTGATCAGGAAGATCGCCACCGGCTCGGCGGCGCCACCGAGGAATCCGCTCAAGGGGTCGATCAGCGGCTGGGCGAGCGAGGTCGCCGCCGCCGCCGAGGCGAGGAAACCCGCCAGGGTGATACCGATCTGAATGGTGGCCAGGAACCGGTTCGGGTCCCGCGCCAGCTTGGCGAGGGTCCGTCCGGTGCGCGACTGCCGCTCGAGACGCTGC
This sequence comes from Actinoplanes sp. G11-F43, assembly GCF_050589265.1. Taxonomy (NCBI): domain Bacteria; kingdom Bacillati; phylum Actinomycetota; class Actinomycetes; order Micromonosporales; family Micromonosporaceae; genus Actinoplanes; species Actinoplanes sp. G11-F43. Next base: position 35,470 of record NZ_JBNZCE010000022.1, on the reverse strand, counting down.
AACTGGCTCTCCCGCAGCGAGATGAGCGCCATCTCACTGCCCGAGAACGCCGCGTTGAGCAGCACCAGCACCAGCACCAGGACTACTTGCCAGCCATATCCGCCCACGGCGGACATCAACTCCTTCACGCAGAGACGAGGCTTCAGGCTACCGAACGTCGCCGACAACTTCCCCGGGAAGATCCGGATCTATGCGTCGTGGCGCGGTCGTGAATTGCACGCGGTCCGGTGACGTCGATTGACACCGGATGGGGCCGGGTGTCGAATCCGGTCCATGCCGCTGAAGAGATACGGGGTTCTGCGCGCCGCCGTCGTCGACCGCCGCGTCGGGACCGCCGACACCCCGCATTACCAGATCCATCTGCGGGCGGCCGGCACGGATCACCGGGTGGCGGTCGGGGTGCGTTCCCCGCAGAGCCCGCCGGAGCTGCTCTATCTCGGTGTGCACGACTTCCGGCATCCGATCCTGGACCGGGTGGCGGCGCTGCCGGACGGGTTCACCGAGCTGGACAGCCGGCCCGGCGGGACGGCCGTCGACTACATCCGCGGCAACCTGTTCGACCGCCGGTCGATGCGCCCGGCGCCGGCGGCCGCGCCCGGCCCGGACAACGATCTCGGCGACTTCCTCGACCACTACGTCCGGCGCGCGCTCGGTGACCTGGACGCGCGGGCGTTCGTCTTCGGCGAGGCGTGGGGCCCGGAGCCCCGGGCCGACCGGGTCTTCGGTTTCCGGCCCGCCTCCGGCATCCGTGACGTGCACATGAATCAGGGTGACAACGCCGGGTTCGCCGGCGACGACGGGGTGTGGCAGGACGGGGCGCTGCTGCTGCACTTCCCGGCCGCCGGCGAGTGGGTGGCGGTCTTCCTGGCCTCGGCGTCGCGGGCCTGGCACACCGATGACATCACCGGGCACCGGCTGTCCGGGGTGTCCGAGCCCGATCAGCGGGTACGGATCGTGGCGGCACTGGCCGGTGAGACCGTCACCCTGTTGAACCCGTCCCCCGGCGAGATCGATCTGGCCGGCTGGTCACTGGTCGACCGGGCCGGTGACCGGCAGCCGCTGACCGGGCGGCTGGCGGCCGGGACCGCCGAGCGGGTGCCGGCCCGGCTGGCCGCGGGTGGCGGGACGATCACCCTGCTGGACGCGCGGGGGCTCAAGGTCGACGGGGTGGCGTACACCGCCGAGCAGGGCCGCCGGGCGGGCTGGACGGTCGTCTTCTAAGCCGTTTCACATTCGATGGTGAAGATCGAGCCGCCGTCCGGGTGCGGCTGGTGCCGGACCTCGCCGTGGTTGGCCCGGGCCAGGCTGCGCACGATGTAGAGGCCCAGACCGGTGCCGCGGACCGAACCGGCGTCCCGTTCGGCCCGGGTGAGCCGGTCGAAGAGGCGAGGGCGGAATTCCTCCGGTACGCCGGGGCCACGGTCCTCCACCCGGATCAGCACCCGGCCGCCGGCCGTCTCCACCCGGATCGCGGTGGCCCCGCCGGCGTATTTGGCCGCGTTGGACAGCAGGTTGACCACCATCTGCTGCAGATGACCGGGATGGAACAGCACGGTGGCGTCCGGCCCGTGCACCGGCACCCGGGGCTCACCGCCGGCGCTCTCCACCCCCCGGGTCAGCGCGGCCCGCAGCGGCACCGGCTCCCGGACGGCGTTCAGGTTCCCGGCGTCGATGCTGACCATCGACAGCACCTCACCGACGATCTCGTCGAGCCGCTGGGCCTGCCGGGCGATCACGGAGACCGCGAGCGCGGCCGGGGAGTCGGCCGGCACGTCCTCGGCCAGCAGGGTGCTGTGGCCGAGGATGGCCGCGAGCGGGTTGCTGATCTCGTGGCCGAGCATCCCGATGATGTCGAGCTTGAGCCGGTTCGCCTCCTCCAGGGCGATGTTGCGCTCGGCGAGGGCGGCGGACGCCTGATCGCGGGCGTGTTCGGCGAGGCGGCGCTGGGAGATGTCGGTGGCCACCACGATCAGGTGCTCGGGGCGGCCCTCGGAGTCACGGACCAGGGAGACGGTGGCCTCGATGTCGACCCAGTGCCCGTCGGCGTGCCGGAGCCGGACCTCGTGGGTGTAGAACGCGGCGTCCCCGGCGAACAGCCCGGCGATCTCGTGGTGCACCCGCGGGACGTCGGCCGGGTGGATCAGATCGGTCTCCACCCCGCGCCCGACCAGCTCGTCGGTGTGCCGGCCGATGATCCGGGCGAAGGCCTTGTTCACCGCGAGCAGCCGGCCGTCCAGGGCCCGGATCGCCTGCCCGACGGCCGACTGGGTGAACTGCGCCCGGAACCGCTGCTCGTTGCGGACCAGGGACTCCTCGGCGGCGCGTACCGCCGTCACGTCGGTGTTGACCTCCAGCACCTCGACGTCGCCGGAGGTGCCGCCGGGCGGCCGGTGCACCACCTGGCGGCTGAGCACGGTCACCGTCCGGCCGGTCGCGGTGAGGTGCCGCAGCCGGCCCTCCCATCGGCCGGTGGACTCCAGGCCGGCCTGCTGGGTGAGCGACGAACCGTCCTCGAAGACGGTGTTCAGCAGCCGGTGGGTGCGGCGGCCCAGGGCGGCGTCGGCGGACCAGCCGTACAGGTCCTGGGCGCCGTCGTTCCACCACAGCACGGTGCCGTCCAGGCGGCGCACGATGACCGCGGCGGGGATCAGCCGGAGCAGCGCGGCCTGGGTCTCGCTGGCCTCCAGGGCCTTCACCCGGGCGGGCCGGTTCCCGCCGCGTACACCGATCGCGCTGATCTCGTCGAGACGCACCGCGCCCTCACCGCCGTTCTCTCGGATCCCACACACCGACAGGCACGTTGATCGGCACGGCGCGGGGGGATCTGAGGTCAACTCATGCGGGCCGGAACACACCCTCCAGCACCAGGTCGACGGAGCGGTCGGCGGCGGCGCGGGCGGCCCGCAGGTCGTCGGTGGCCTCGGCCACCCCCTGGACCATGGTGAAGAGCAGGGCGAGGTCCTCGGGGACCAGGTCGGCGCGGACATGGCCGTGCTCGATGGCCCGGCGCAGCGGCCCGGCGAAGGCGGTGACCACCCGGCGGCGGTACCGCTCCTGCAGCGCGATGTCGAAGCGGCGGGCCAGCCGGACCAGGCCGCGCAGCTCGATCTGCGAGTGCAGCACCTCGCGCAGCAGGTCGCGGAACCCTGCCGGGTTCGCGGAGTGGGTGACCACCCGGGTCTCCAGGATGCCGAGCTGGTAGGTGATCACCGCGGTGGTGAGCGCGTGCCGGTCGGGGAAGTGCCGGTAGAGGGTGGCCTGGCCGACGCCGGCCCGGCGGGCGATCTCCGGCATCAGGGCGACCGTCTCGTCCCGGGCCAGGACCTCGCTGGCGGCCGCCAGGATGGCCGCGCGGTTGCGCTGGGCGTCCCGCCGACGCGCGGTCGGGGTTCCGTAGAGCACCTGTACCCCCTTTGCTACCGACGGGTCACGTTACTTGTCGGTAACGAGAATGTCACCATATTCAAATTCTCGGAACGGCTTCCTAGGCTGCCGCCACGTTCGCTCCCCTCGATCGAGGAGTGTTGATGGCTCTGCGCCGCCTGTCCGCCCTGCTCGCCGCCTTCACCCTGATGGCGACCCTGCTCACCACCGCACCCGCGCACGCCGCGGTGGCCACCACCGGATTCCGGGCCGTCGACATCACCGGCGACGGCGGCACCGTCCTCAAGGCCAACGTGATCGCCCCGTCCGCCGCCGGCCGCCACCCCGCGGTGATCCTGCCGTCCAGCTGGGGACTCAACGACCTGGAATACCTGGCCCAGGCCCGGATCCTGGCCGGGCGCGGGTACGTGGTGGTCTCCTACACCCCACGCGGCTGGTGGCTGTCCGGCGGGCAGATCGACACCGCCGGGCCCAGAGACATGGCCGACCTGACCCGGGTCGTCGACTGGACGATCGCGAACACGGCGGCCGACCCGGCCCGGATCGGGGCCGCGGGCATCTCGTACGGGGCCGGGATCGCCCTGCTCGGCTCGGCCAACGACCGCCGGATCCGGGTGGTCGGGGTGCTCAGCGGCTGGACCGACCTGGTCTACTCGCTGTACGCCGACTCCACCCGGCATCGCCAGTCGGCCGGGCTGCTGGAACTGGCCGCGAAACTGGTCGGCAAGCCGAGCGCGGAGCTGACCGCCAAGATGGCCGACTTCAACGCCGGCCGGGACATCGCCGGGGTGATGAGCTGGGCGAAGGTCCGCTCGGCCGCCACCTACCTGGACCGGATCAACAGCAACAACCCGGCCGTGCTGATCGCCAACGGCTGGGGGGACACGTTCTTCCCGCCGAACCAGCTCGTCGACTTCTACGGCAAGCTGACCACCCCGAAGCGGCTGGAACTGCGCCCCGGCGACCACGCCATCGCCGAGCTGACCGGTGTGCTCGGGCTGCCCAACGAGGTGTGGACCAGCCTCTACTCCTGGCTCGACCAGCACCTGGCCGCCGGCCCGGCCGCCGCGGACCCGATCCGCCTGAAGCCGCTCAACGCCGCCGCCGAGAGCTATCCCACCTGGTCGGCGCAGAGCAGCACCACCCGCCGGTACGGCCTCGGCCGGATCCGTGGCCTGGACGGCACCGGGCTGCTCGGCGGCGCGGTCAGCTCCGGCTGGACCAAGACGCTGCCGACCGACAGGGACACCGTGGCCAGCGGCGGGGCGGTACTGATCACCAACGGCGCGGCGGCGATCACCGGGCAGCAGCCGAGCGTCTGGCTGCCGTTCGTGGACCGCGGGCGGGCCGGGGTGTGGGCGGCCGAGCGGCCGTCGGCCGTCCAGCGGATCCGCGGCATCCCCACCGTGCACCTGGAGCTGTCCGGCACCGAGTCCACCGGCACCGTGGTCGCCTACCTCTACGACCTGGACGCGGCCGGTAACGCCAAGCTGATCACGCACGCCCCGGCCACCTGGCTCGGCGGCGGCGCCCGCGCCCTGGACCTGAAGCTGCCGGCCACCGCCTACGACCTGCCTGCCGGGCACTCGCTGACGCTGGTGGTGGACACCGTGGACCCGCTCTACTACGACGAGAACGCGCCCGGCGACTCGATCACCATCGGGGGTGGGTCCTACGTGGACGTGCCGTTGCGGTAAATCCGGTTCGTCCCAACGTTCAGAATGTGGTGAAACGCCAATCGCACGCACCCGCGTGGCGCATGGGCGACAGCAGACCCGCTGGTCACAGTGGATAATCAGACGACTCCTGAGAGTCACGTCGCTCGATGCGCGCTCGCGCGTTCCGGGTAGCGTCGTGGGTGCGTTTGAGCTGCGTTAACACATTTTGAACCAGGGGTGACGGCATGGCTGCGGTGGGAGAGGTCGTCGCCGGGCGATACCGTCTGACCCGCCCCCTCACCAGCAGCGGCATGAGCCGCATCTGGCTGGCCACCGACGAGAGCGCCGGCCGGGTCGGCACCACCTACGGCCCGTCCGGCGAGATCCGTCAGGAGGCCCGGCCCGCGTTCGTCGTGCTGAAACACTGCACCATTCCGCCCGGCCTCACCCCCGCCCAGCACGAGCTGGTCCGCCGGTGGGCGCTGCCCGAGGCCACCGCCGCCGCGAGCATCAGGCACCCGCACGTCATCCGCACCCACACGGTCATCCCGTCCTGGGACGGCCCGTGGCTCGTCATGGAGCATCTGCCGTCCCGCACCCTCCAGCAGGTCGTCGACGAGTCCGGGCCGCTCCCGGTGGCCCGCGCCGCCGCCCTCGGACTGGCCGTCCTCTCCGGTCTGCGCGCCGCGTGGCGGTCCGGCATCCTGCACCTCGACGTCAAACCCGGCAACGTGCTGATCACCGCCGACGGCCGCGCCGTCCTCACCGACTTCGGCCCCGCCGTCACCCCCACCGGCGTGGGCACCCTGACCGACGCCGGCATCATCCTCGGCTCCCCGAAATGGATCGCACCCGAGCGCATCTTCGACCACACGTCCACCGAGGCCAGCGACATGTGGTCGTTCGGCGCCACCCTCTACCACGCGGTCGAGGGCCGGACACCGTTCCCGCGCGCCACCACCTCCCAGATCCTGCGCGCCCTGGCCGACCCGCACCCCACACCGCCCCGCCGGGCCGGGCCCCTGACCCCGGTGCTGACCGCCCTGCTCCGCCGCCATCCCGGCGACCGGATGCCGGCCGCCGAGGTGGAGGCCCGCCTGCACGACATCGTCACCCCCGGCCACCGCCGTCGCGCACCCCGCTTCCCGTTCCGCACGCCACACCGCCGCCCGCCCGCCGCCGACACGCCCCACCCCGCGCCGGGCCGCCACCATCCGGCCGCCACCGGATCACCGGACCCGGGCCGTGCACCCACGGCTCCGGGCCTTCCCAGCACACCCGCGGGCGGTGACCAATCACCCGCCGCCGATGCCGGCCGCACCTTCACCGCCGCCGCTCCGCCTGGCGACAGCCGGCTCCGCACCGACGACGCCTTCCCCACCGACGGCCTTACCGGCGGCTCCACCGGTGGTCTTACCGACGGCCTTACCAACGGCCCCGCCGGCGGCCCCGCCAGCGGTCTTACCGACGGCCCCACCGGCGGTCTTACCGGCGGTCTTACCAGCGGTCTTACCGACGGCCCCACCGACGGTCTTACCGGCGGCCCGGACCGGAACGGATCGGACGACAGCAAGGTCGCCGGGAAACGATCGGATGGGAGCCGGAGCGAAAAGAAACGCTCGGGCCGGAGCGGCCGGGCGCCGGCCGCACGGCGGCGGCGGATTCCCGCCGTGATCGCGGCGGTCGCGGTCGCCGCCGGGCTCTCAGCGGTGGCCGCGACCGCCGAGGGCATGACCCGATCCGGTACGAGCGGAGCACCCCCCGCCTCCAGCACCGGCCCGGACATTCCCGCCTCCAGCTCGGCGCCCGGAGTGTCGGTGTCCGGTGACGGGCCCGGAGCATCCGGCGCGCCTGGACGGGCCGGGCCGGGGCCCGCTGATGAGGCCGCACCAGGGCCAGCTGGTGGGGCCGGGCCGGGGCCAGCTGGTGGGGCCGCACCAGGGCCAGCTGGTGGGGCCGGGCCGGGGCCAGCTGGTGGGGCCGGGACAGGATCCGCTGAGGGGACCGGGACAGGGACCGCGCCGGGGTTCGCCGAGGAAGCCGCGCCAGGATCCGCTGAGGGGACCGGATCAGCGGCCGAGCCGGGATCCGCCTCCTCACCAGGGCCGCTGCCGGAGCTGCCGCCGATCTCGGACGGGCCAGGAGCCGGGCCGACACCGCCGGCCCCGTTGCCGGACGGATTCAGCTGGTGGGCGGATCCGCTCGGATACCGGGTGGCGGTTCCGGACGGCTGGCGGCGCGGCACCCCACCGACCGGCGGGCTGACCTTCACCGCCCGCCGGGACCGCGCCGCGATGGGCATCACCCCGCTGGCCGCGCCACCGTCCGATGTGGTCGCCACCCTGGCCGCGGCCGAACGGGCCTCCGCCCTGCCGGACTACCAGCGTGTCCGGATCCAGGCGCTTCCGCAGCCGTCCGAGGCGGTCTGGGAGTACACCTTCCAGGACTCCGACGGCACCGGCATGCAGGCACTGCAACGGATCATCGGTACGGCCACCCGCAGCTACGTCCTGGAATGGCGCGCCACCCGGGAGGCCTGGCCCACCGAACTGAATCGCTTCACCGTGGTCCTGGCCTCCTTCACACCGGGCCCGTGACCGTCCGGCCGGCGTGCCGACATGCGGCGCGCACCGCACCACAAAGCACCACACCGAAACCGCCCCACAACCGCGTGCCACGAAACGGTCCGAAACGCGCCGTAAAGCGGCACACAAGCAGCCACCGACAACCGCGTGCCACGAAACGGCCCGAAACGCACCACAAGACGGCACACACGGGACCGACGACAACCGCGTGCCGCGAAACGGCCCGAAACGCACCACAAGACGGCACACACGGGACCGACGACAACCGCGTGCCGCGAAACGGGGCGAAACGCACCACAAGACGGCACACAAGCAACCGACGACGAGCGCGTGCCGCGAAACGGGGCGAAACGCACCACAGGGCGGCACACAAGGGACCGACGACGAGCGCGTGCCGCGGAACGGGGCGGAACGCGGCGTAAGGCGGAACTGGGGTGGGTGCCGGGCTGGGGGTGGGCGTTTGCGGGGGCGTACGGCGATCAAGGGGTTTTCAGTTTGGTCGGGAGCAGGGCGGCGATCTTGTGGAGGAGCTCGTTGGCGGTGAAGGGCTTCTCGATGAAGGCTATGTCGCCGTCCAAGACGTTGGTGGTGCCCAGCAGGCCGTTGCTGTAGCCGGACATGAACAGGACCGGGAGGGTGGGGCGGGCCGCGTGCAGCAGGTCGGCCAGGCGGCGGCCGGACATGCCGGGCATGATCACGTCGGTCAGGAGTACGTCGCAGTCGTGCTGGGTGAACAGGGCCATCGCCTCGGTGCCGCCGGTCGCGGTCAGCACGTGGTAGCCGCCGTTGGTGAGGATCCGGCTGACCACGCTGGCCAGCGCCGGCTCGTCCTCGACGACCAGGATGGTGCGGCCGTCGCCGTGCGGTGCGGCGTCCTGGCGCAGCGCCGCGGGCAGCGCTCCGGACGGTGCGGTGACCAGCGGCAGGTAGATCCGGAACGTGGTGCCGACACCGGGTTCGGAGTAGACGTTGAGGCTGCCGCCGGCCTCGGCGACGATGCCGTAGACGGTGGCCAGGCCGAGCCCGGTGCCCTGGCCGCGCGGTTTGGTGGTGTAGAACGGCTCGAAGATCCGGGCCACCACGTCCGGCGTCATGCCCTCGCCGGTGTCGCTGACGAGCAGGCGGGCGTACGTTCCGGCGGGTAGTGGCGGCTGCATGTCGAGTTCGCCGCCGTCCAGGTCGGCCAGGTCGGCTTCGAGGACCAGGGTGCCGCCGTCCGGCATCGCGTCCCGGGCGTTGATCGCCAGGTTGAGCAGCACCTGCTGGATCTGGCCGGGGTCGGCGTGCACGACCGGCGGGGTCGCCGACGGGACCTCGATCAGGTTGATGTGTTCGCCGATGGTGCGGGCGAGCATGGCGTGCACTTCGGCGACGGCCGCGTTCAGGTCGACGTCCTGCGGCTGGATGGTGTCGCCGCGGGTGAAGGTGAGCAGCTGCCGGGTCAGGTTGATGGCCCGGTCGGCGGCGATGCGCACGTGTTTCAGGTCGGCTTCCAGGGCTTTCTGGCCGGCCGCCTCCTCGGCGGCGAAGTCGGTGTAGTTGACGATGATGGCGAGGATGTTGTTGAAGTCGTGGGCCACCCCGCCGGCGAGCTGGCCGAGGCTTTCCATCCGCTGCGCCTGGTGGGTGCGTTCCTCGACCACCTTCTGCCGTTCGGCGGCCTCCTTGACCGCGGTCACGTCCCGGGCGACCGCGGACAGCCCGGTGAGCCGGCCGGACCGGTCCCGGATGGCGGCCACCGTCATCGACAGGTCGACCGGGCTGCCGTCCTTGGCCCAGCGGCGGTCCTCGTACGACACCCCGCGCTCGCCGAGGGCGATCCGTTCGATGACGCGGCGCTGGTCGTCGGTGCCGATCGGGTCGGGTTGCCCGATCACCTCGGCCGCGGTCCAGCCGAAGAGGCGTTCGGCGCCCCCGTTCCAGGCGGTGACGGTGCCGTTCAGGTCGACGCCGATGATCGCGTCGTCGGTGTGTTCGACCACGGCGTGGAGGGTGGCGCGGTGGGTGTCGGCCTCGTCGAGCACCTGCTGCCGGTGCGGGTCGGCGTAGATCAGGCCGGGTGCGGTGCGGCTGTTGTGCCGCACCGACCAGTAGTAGGCGCCGGCCAGCCCGGTGACCAGGTTCCACCAGGCGAGCGCCCACACCCAGCCGGTCTCCACGGCCCGGCCGAGGATGCCGGGGTGGGTCAGGGCCAGCCAGGTCTGCAGTCCGTGGCCGACGGCGGCGGTGGCGAAGATCAGTGCGGTGGCGACGGCGAGGCGGTTGCTGCGCAGTTGCCCGGCGCGGGCGACCGGCACCGCCACGGCCACCGTGATCGCCGCGTACGTGATCATGGTGCCCAGGTTCCCCAGCAGGAAGAGCTGTTCCGGCACGGTCGTCCTATCGGACACATCGCCGTCCTGCTGAGGCTCGATCAGCTGTTCGGCCGCTCTCCGCACGGGCCGGCCGGGGTTACTGTCGCACGACGTGATCTGCGGAAGGGAACGATGTGCGGGTCGGTATCACCGGGGTGGGCACCTATCTACCGGAGCGGGAGGTCAGCACGGCCGAGCTCCAGGACGGGATCGGGAGACTGCCGCGTGGACTGCTGGCCCGGCTGACCGGGATCGACAGGCGGCGGGTGGCGGCCGACGGGGAGTACGCGTCGACGCTCGGCCTGCACGCCGCCCGGGCCGCGCTGCGCACCGCCGACCTGGATCCGCTGGATGTGGATCTGCTGCTGTTCGCCTCGGCCAGCCGGGACATGGTCGAGCCGGCGACCGCGCACATCCTGCAGCACGCGCTGGGCAGCCGGGCACACGCGCTGGATGTCACGAACGCCTGCAACAGCTTCGTGAACGGCATCGACCTGGCCTCTTCGATGATCGTGGCCGGGCGGGCGCGGCGGGCCCTGGTGGTCACCGGGGAGACACCGAGCCGGGTGATGCGCCCGTCGGTGGCGAGCATGGCGGAGGCGCGACAGTCGTTCGCCGGGTTCACCTTCGGGGACGCGGGCGCGGCGGTGGTGGTGGAGCCGGTGGCGCGGGGCGGGATCCTGGACGTGGACACCGAGACGTTCTCCGAGCACTGGACGGTCGGCGGGATCCCGGGTGGCGGGTCGCGGCATCCGCGCGGGGACGAGCACAGCTACTTCGTCGGGGACGGGCACAAGCTGCGCGGGGTGTTCGAGAAGATCGGGGCGAGCATTCTGGACCGGGTGCGGGCGCGGACCGGGTTCGAGTTCACCGACTACGCGCGGATCCTGGTCCATCAGGTGACGTTGCCGTATCTGGAGCGGTTCGTCGAGGTGACCGGGGTGCCCCGGGATCGCCTGGAAGTGACGGTGCCGGAGCTGGGCAACATGGCGAGTGCCACCCTGGGCATCCAACTGGACCGGGCATATGGCCGTTTGAATGCCGGAGACCGGGTCCTCTTCGTCGGTCTCGGTGGCGGCGTCAGCATGATGACCATGGTCTGGGAGAAGTCGTGACCGCGCTGTGGGTGATCGTGCCCGCCTACAACGAGGCCGGCCGGATCGGCCAGACCCTGGACGCCCTGCGCGACCAGACCGACACCGACTTCACCCTGCTCGTGGTCGACAACGGCTCCACCGACGAGACGGCCGCGGTGGTGACCGGATTCCGCGCCCCGTTCCCCGTACACCTGCTGGTCGAGGAGGAGAAGGGGGTCGGCTGCGCGGTGGACACCGGGTTCCGGCACGCGATCGCGGCCGGCGCCACCCTGCTCGCCCGGACCGACGCCGACTGCCTGCCCCGGCCCGGCTGGGTGGCCGCCGCCCGGGCCACCCTCACCGCCGGCGCCGGACTGGCCTGCGGCCGGATCACCGCCCGGCACGACGAGCACGGACCGGCCGGGCGGGCGTTCTTCGCGCTGCTGGTGGGGCTCGCGGCGGCTTTCGGGAGGGTACGCCCGGCGCATCGCGACGACGGCTACCTGGCCCCGTACCGGATGCACGCGGGCAACAACATGGCGGTGACCGCCGACCTGTACCAGACGTGCGGCGGCATGCCCCGGCGACCGTCGCCGACCGATCGGCTCTTCCTCAACCGGGTCCGCCGCACCACCTCGTCCATCGTGCACTGCCGGACGATGGTGGTGGAGAACTCGACCCGGCGGCTGCGCGCCTACGGGGTGCTGCGGACCGCCCGCTGGTACCTGGACCGCGGTAGCGACGGCCTGACCCCCGACCCCCGATGAGAGGCGCGCGTTGCTCGACGAGTTGAGCTCCGGCCTGCGGACCGGTGACGACACCCCTGCCCTGATCCGCGGCCGGCGCACGATCAGCCGTGGTGAGCTGGCCGGGCTGCGGGACCGGTACACGACCGCCCTGCACGCCCGCGGCCTGCGCCCCGGCGACACCCTGGGCCTGGCGATCCGTCCCGGGCCGCGCGCGCTGGCGATGGTGCTCGCCGCGTACCGGCTCGGCGTCCGGGTGGCCCTGCTCGACCCGACCGCCGGGCCGGACGTGCTCACCGCCCGGCTCGCGGTGGCCCGGCCCGCCCTGATCGTCGCCGACACGGCCGCGCAGGCGGTGGCCGGCTGGGCCGCGCCGCTGGCCCGCCGCGCCGGGCTGGCCCTGCCCGACCTCACCCGGCTGGGCCCGACCGTCACGATCGGCCCGCGCCTGCCCGGCAACGCGCCCGCTCTCCCGCTGCCCGGCGGCCCGGTGCCGGCGGCCTTCGACGGGGACGGGGACGCCGTCGTCATCTTCACCTCCGGCACCACCAGCAGCCCCCGGGCCGTCGTGCACACCCGCGCCGGACTGGACACCGGGCTGCGGTCGGTGGCCGGGCTGGTCCGGCCGGTCCCCGGCGTACCGGTGCTGGGTGGCACGTTCTTCGTGATGGTCCCGGCGCTGGCGTCCGGTGCCCCGGTGGCCGCGCCGGCCCGCCGCCCGCGCGCCCTCGCCCGGCAGGTGACCGCCCTGAAACCGCAGGCCACCTATCTGACGCCGCCGCAGATCCGGGAGGCGCTGGCCGGTGGGGTGCCGTTCACCGGGCGGGTCTACAGCGGATCCGCGCCGGTCTCCGCCCCACTGCTCCAGCGGGTGCGGGCGGCCGGCGCCGACGAGGCCTGGGGGGTCTACGCGCTCACCGAGGTCTTCCCGGCCGCCGCCGTCGAATCCCGCGACAAGTCCACCTTCGACGGTGCCGGTGACCTGGCTGGCGAACTGCTCCCCGGGGTACGCGCCCGGCTCGACGACACCGGCCAGCTCCTGCTCGCCGGCGCCGGAGTCTGCGACCGGTACCTCGGCGCCGACCCGCACGAATGGGTCGCCACCGGAGACCGGGCCGAACTGCGCGACCGTCGGGTGGTCCTCGCCGGCCGCTGCAAGGACATGATCCTGCGCAAGGCCGAGAACATCTATCCCGGCCTGTACGAGCCGGGCCTGCACGTTCCCGGCGTCACCCTCGCCGTCCTGGTGGGCGTGCCCGCCGGCGACGGTGACGAACAGGTGGTCGCGGTGATCGAAACCGGACCCGGCGCGGACCGGGAGGCGGTGCGGGCGGCACTGCGGGAACCGCTGCGGCGGATGGGCTCGGCCCGCCCCGACCGGGTGGTGTTCGCCCCGGTCCCGCTCGCCGGCCGATCCCGCAAACCCGACCGGGCCGCGGCGTCGGCGCTCGCCTCCCGCATTCCCCGGCAGCGAAACCGATCGGCGGTACGGTCGTGACCGGCCTCGCCGTGAACGGCCTCGCCGTGATCGTGCCCGCGTACAACGAGGCCGCCACCATCGGGGCCACACTGGACGCTCTGGCCGCGCAGACCGATCGGGACTTCCGGCTGATCGTCGTGGACAACGCGTCCACCGACGGCACCGTCGAGGTGGTGCGCCGGTTCGCGGCCACCGCGCCCTTCCCGGTCGACGTCGTCACCGAGGCCACCCCCGGAGCGGGAACCGCCGCGGACACCGGATTCCGGTACGCGATCGGCGCCGGAGCCACCATCCTGGCCCGCACCGACGCGGACTGCCTGCCCGCCCCCGACTGGATCGCCGTGCTCCGGGCGTACCTCAATCGTGGTGTCGATCTGGTCTGCGGTCGCAGCGAACCACGCCGCGACGAACAGCCCACCTGGGCCGAACGCCATGTCTTCCCGGCCGTCGTCCGGCTGGCCGCGACCTACGGCCGCTATCGGGCGGCGCATCGGCGGCCCGAATACCGCACCCCCTACGTCCTCGTCCACGGGCACAACCTGGCCGTCACCGCCGACCTGTACCAGCGCTGCGGCGGCACCGTCCGGGAAGCACTCGAAGACGGATCCGAGGACGTGACCATGCTCAACCGGGCCCGCCGGGTCACCGACCGCATCGTCCGCGCCGAAGACCTGGTCGTCCAGGCCAGCCTGCGGCGGCTCCGGGCGTGGGGGGCGCGGCGCACCCTGCTCTGGTACTGGGATCGGCGCTGGCGTCCGCCCACCTCCCGGGAGGTGCACGTCCGGTGAGCTTCTTCCGCCCGCCCTCGTCTCCCCGCTTCTCCCGAGCGGCCTCCCCTTCCCGCTTCCTCCGCGCGGCCTCCCCTTCCCGCTTCCTCCGCGCGGCCTCCCCTTCCCGCTTCCTCCGCGCGGCCTCCTTCTTCCCCGCCTCTTCTCCCCGCCCGGACGCCTCGTTCCTCGCCCGCCGCCGGGACCGGCTGGTCTATCTGCGTAGTCATCCGTTGCTGTTCGCGCTGCTCGCCGCCACCCGGAACCAGCCGTCGGTACGCCTCGGCGGAACGGTCATCGTGTCCTCGCCGGAAGCGTTCACCGACGGGCTCACCCGGGTGCCGCTGGACCGCACCGCCGAAGGCACCACCGGCGGGGCCGCCGGCCGGCTGACCGGCGGTGACCTGCTCTTCGACCAGGACGGCGACGAACATCGGGGCCGGCGCCGTGAGGTCGCCGACTCCCTCGGTGCCGCCGGCGTCGAACGACTGCGCCCGGTCTGGCGCGAAGTCCTCGACCGCAGGCTGGCGCCACTCGCCGCCGGCCGGCCGATCGACCTGGTGGACGTGATCGCCGAACTCGCCGGCGCCACCACGGCCGCTCTCCTGCACCTCGACATCGACCCGCACGAACTGGCCACGGCGGCCCGGACGGCGGCGGCCACCGCGGCCCGCGAACACGTCCCGGGCCTGGTCCTCCCCCGGCACCGGCGGGCGGCGCGGTCCGCCGCCGATCGGTTGAACGCCCTGGTGACACAGCCCCGGGCCGATCCCGGGCCGTCCGGCTCTCCACACCACCCGGCTCGTGCACGCCCCTCTACCGCGCCGCATCATTCGACCGGTTCGGATATTTCCGTTATTTCATCTCAGTCGACCTGTCCCCACGCTTCCGCCGCCTCGAACGCGTCCGCCGGTCCGCACCCCTCGACCACGGCTTACGGGGACAGCGGGCTCGCGGCGATGATGGCGGTGGCCGCGATCAATACGACGGTCGCCGGAGTGCCGCGCGCCGCGGCCTGGTGTGCGGACGCGAACCTCTGGGAGTACGTGGAGACCGCCCCGGATGCACTGACCGCCGAGTTGCTGCGCGTCACCGCACCCACCCCACTGCTCCCCCGGGTGGCCGCGGCCGGGGGCACCGTCGATGGCCGCCCGGTCCGCGCCGGTGATCGACTGATTCTGATCGCCCGGCACGCGGTCGGAGCCCACCACCGGGACCCGGATCCGGACGATCCGGCCCCGCCGAGGGTGTCCCAGCTGGTGTTCGGCGCCGGATCGCACGCCTGCCCCGGCGCCCGGCTGGCCCGAGCCCAGCTGACCGACGTCCTGGCAGCGCTCGCGCCATACCGGCCGACGGTGCGGCACGCCGTGGCCGACCGGAACGCCGCCCTACCCGGCTGGTCCAGCCTGATCCTCACTCCGGCCCGCCCCGAACGCCCGGCTCCCGATGAATCACCGCAACCGCCTCCGCCGTGACCGCCGATGGGCCACCACATCCGCCTCCGTCGTGACCGCTGATGGGCCACCACATCCGCCTCCGCCGTAACCGCCGATGGGCGACCACATCCGCCTCCGTCGTGACCGCCGATGGGTCACCGCAACCGTCACCGCCGATGAGCCACCACAACCGTCACCGCCATGAACCACCACCACCGTCACCGTCGTGACCGGCGATGAGGATCACTTCCGAGGAGGCCCTCCCATGAGGACCACAGCGACCGACCCGCCCATATCCCCCGGCGACGCGGCCACCCGGCGAGGATCGCAATGACCGGGCCGAGCGGAATCCACCGTGAGGCGGCCGGCCGATGAGGATCGCGGTGACCGGGGCGAGCGGATTCTGCGGCGGCGTGGTCGCCCGGGCCGCCGCGGCCGCCGGGGCCGAGGTCGTCTGCCTCGGACGGCGTCCCGGCCCGGTGGGAGAACACCGGTATTGGGACGCCACCCGCACCGAACCCGATCTGACCGGCACCGACATCGTCCTGCACCTCGCCGCGGCCGTCGGCGACCCACCACCCGGCCGGGCTTCCGAGGCCACCTTCCACGCGGTCAATGTGGACGGCACCGCCCGGCTGCTGGATGCCGCCGGAGACCGCCCGCTGGTCTGGGTGAGCAGCGCCAGCGTCTACGCCCCGCCGTTCCCGGCACCGGGGACCGCCACCACACCGCCGACACCGCCGACCGGGTCCGCCAACACGCGGCCGAGCCGGACCAACGTGGGGCCAGGCGCACGGCCGAGCCGGACCACCGTGGGGCCAGGCGCACGGCCAAGCCGGACCACGATGGGGCCAGGCGCACGGCCAAGCCGGACCACCATGGAGCCAGGCGCACGGCCGAGTCCGAAACCGATCACCGAGGACCACCCGCTTGCCGGGATGACCGCCTACGGCCGGACCAAAGCCGCCGGGGAACGCCTCGCGCGACAGGCGGGTGCGGTGATCCTCAGACCGCGAGCCGTCTACGGACCCGGCGACCCGCATCTGCTGCCTCGCCTGAAGCGGGTGGTGCGTGCCGGCCGCGCCCTGCTCCCCGGCCCGGACATAGCACTGAGCCTGACCGCGGTCGAGAACCTCGCCGACGCGTGCCTGGCCGCACACGGGTGGCCGGCGGGCGCCTACAACATCGCCGACGCCATCCCCTACCGGCGTGACGAGGTGGTGGCCGCGGTCTGCGGCGTCCCCGTGCTCCACATACCGATCCCCCTGGTCAGCGCGGTGTCGGGGTTGGCGGTGGGCGCGGCGAGGTTGACCCGGCGGCCACCGATCCTGACCAGGTACGCGCTAGAACAACTGACGACCGGCGTAGTCCTCGACATCTCCCGCGCCCGTTCCCAGGGCTGGACTCCACACCGAACCCTGCACGACTTCCTCCCCAGCCCCGCCCCCTGACCAGCAACGGCAACGTGGACAGCTGCGGCGCAACCGCACCACAAAGGGCCACACGAACGACGCACCCCAACAACGTGGACACCAGCGGCGCAAACCGCACCACAAAGGGCCACACGAACGACGCACCCCAACAACGTGGACACCAGCGGCGCAATCCACACCACAAAGGGCCACACGAGCGGGGCGGGACGGCAACGTGGACAGCTGCGGCGCAAACCGCACCGCAAAGGGCCACGTGAGCAGGGCGGGACGGCAACGTGGACAGTTGGGGTGCGATCCGCGCCGCAAGACGGCACGTGCGTGGGGGTGGGGTCAGTGGGAGCGGTTGCGATGGTGGGCTGTGTAGAAGGCTCGGCGGGACGGGTCGGTGGCCAGGTCCACGGCGGTTCGGGCCAACAGTTTCGCGGCGTGCAGCATCGCCTCGTCGGCGGCCGGGGTGATCGCCTGAGCTGCGAACTCGTGAGTGTGCGGCATCGCCACCACCCCACGAAGGCCGATCATCGGGTGGATCGACGGGATCACGTGACTGATGTTGCCCATGTCGGTGGAGGCGGTGGTCAGGCCGCCGGGCAGGGGCAGTGCGGAACGGCCGAAGGCCTGCAGATGGCCGGCGTACGTCTCGATCAGCCAGTCGTCGTTGCGCAGGTCGAGATAGTCGGGTTCGGTGCGGCGGAACTCGACGGTCGCCCCGGTGGCCAGTGCGCCCGCCTCGAAGCAGGCCCACACACGGCGGCGGAGTTCGGTGAGTTCGGTGGAGCCGGGGGTGCGTACCTCGTACTCAAGGATCGTCTTCTCGGGAATGATGTTGGTCTTGTCGCCGCCGGAGCGGACGAAGCCGGCGATCCGGTGGTGCGGGAGGGTCTGCTGGCGGAGCAGGCCGATCGCGACCTGGGCGACCACGGCGGCGTCGGCGGCGTTCACCCCGTCCCAGGGCGCGCCGGCCGCGTGCGCCGGTTTGCCGCGGAACGTCACCTCGAACCGGGTGCACGCCTGGGTGCTGTCGCCGGCGCCGGCCCGGTCGGCGGCCGGCCCGGGGTGGGCCATCATCGCCACCGTCACGTCGTCGAACGCGCCGCGTTCCAGCATCAGCTGTTTGCCGCCGCCGCTCTCCTCGGCAGGGGTGCCGAGCACTTTGATCCGGAAGCCGTGCCGGTCGGCGGCGGACCGCAGCGCGATCGCGGCACCGGCCGAGGAGGCGCAGATCAGGTTGTGCCCGCAGCCGTGGCCGATGCCGGGCAGCGCGTCGTATTCGGCGCACAGACCGATGGTCAGATCACCGTCGCCGTACGTCCCGGTCAGCGCGGTCGGCAGCCCGGCGACTCCGGTCTCGACGGTGAATCCGGCCTCGCGCAGCAGTGCCGCCAGTTTCGCCGCGGAGGCGTGCTCGGCGAACGCCACCTCGGGCTCCGCGTGCAGCCGGTGACTGAGACCGATCAGCCGGGCCTGCCATTCGTCCACGACGGCGTCGGTGTCGGTCGCCAGTGACATACCGCGATACTAGTCGGCACCCGGTGTGATCACGCCGGGTGCCGACGGGTGGTTCAGTTCCCGGCGGGGCGGCGACGGCGGGTCAGCAACAGCGAGATCAGGCCGGCCGCGACCAGTCCGGCGCCGGCGAACCCGACCACTGTCACGTCCGAGCCGGTGAGGGCGAGCACTCCTCCACCCGTACCGCCGGAAGGTGCCGGGGCCGGGACGACCGCGGGCGAGTCGCTGGCCTCCGAAGCCGAAGGCGAGGAGGACGGGGACGGGACGATCGGGGACGAGGCGGCCGGGGAGGGCTCGGGCGACGGGTCGTCCACCAGGTGGTCGGCCGGGGTGGGGCTCGGGGCCGGGGACGAACCGCCGGTGCGCGGACGCGGCGTCTCACTGTCACCGGCGTGCTTGACCTGAGCCGGGGCGCACGCCGCCACGCTCAGATGACCGAGGGCGACGTCGAGCAGGTGGGTCATGCCGAGTTTGACCTCGACGCGGACGGTGGCCGCCTCGGCGCGTACCTGCCGGCCGTCGACGTTCTGCTTGACCTCGCCGAGTGAGATCCGTGCTTCGAGGGCGGACGGGCGGGCCGGGTCGACGCCGCCGAGCAGGCCGAGCGAGACGGTGGCGCCGGAGTCCTTGAGCACGTGGGTGGGTTTTCCGGCGGCGTTCACCTCGAGCACCGCCGGCCGGTAGGTGACCTTGGGGCGGGCGCCGCCGGAGATCGCCTCCAGGGTGGGCTGGCTGACGACGCGGATCGAGATCTGCTGCGGGGTGCCGGCGAACAGGGACAGGTCGCTGAGGGCGACACCGGCACCGGCCCGTACGCCGGTCCGGCCCCGCCCGAGGTCGACCAGGTCGGTGGCGCTCTGTGCCGAACCGACCGGCCCGATCTTGAGCAGGCTGGTCCGTTTGGTGCCGGTGCGGATGGCCGGGTAGTCGCCGCTGCCGTCCAGGACGGACAGGCCGCCGAGCATGGTCGCCGACCGGGTGAGCGGTCCGGGCCGGCCGCAGTGGTAGCCGTCGTCCCAGGTGGCGTGGGCGGTCGACTTACCGACGCGGGCGGTGGCGAGTCCGGCGGCCTGGAAGGTGACGAGTTCCTTCTCGGACGGTTCGCTGCGGCCGGGTGCGGCGTGCCGGGCTCCGGCGCCGCCGGCGGGCAGGCCGAGGATCCGGGCGTCGGCGTGCAGGCCACTGGCGATCGTCTTCGCCGGCCGGGCCGTGCTGTCCGCGGTGCCCTTGGCCGATGCGATCCGGACGTCGGCGAGGGCCGGCAGTCCCCGGGTGAGCGGGCCCGGATCCAGCACCGTGACCTTGGCGAGGTCGGCTTGGGAGCGGGCCGTGAAGTTCCCGAACAGGCAGTCCGGTCGCGCGGCGGCGGCCGGTGTCGCGGGCAGGGCGGGGATGGTGAGCGCTGCGGCCAGCAGGGCGTGGAGAGCGGTCGGCATGAGGTCCCTTCCGGCGGGGGGAATGTCCGACCTTTCATCGCAACGTCTGCTTTATCGGCTACGGGGACCTCGGATCTCGTTCGCCATGAGCGTCTACGGGCAAAGCCGACAGTTGGCGCGTTAACCTCGTACCGTCAACGATCGGAAGTGTCCTCCGGATAGCTGGCACCCCCACTGGATTCCTCGGACAGCGGCCGCGCACCACCCTCCGGCGGACCCGCCGCCGACTGCGAACCGGCCGCCAGCTGCGGGAACCTGTGATCGAACGCCGGCCGCTCGGACCGGATCCGGGGCATCCGGTCGAAGTTGCGCAGCGGCGGCGGACTCGACGTCGCCCACTCCAGCGAGTTCCCGTGCCCCCACGGGTCGTCGGCGGTCACCACCGCACCCACCCGGTACGACCTCCACACGTTGTAGAGGAACGGCAGCGTGGCCGCCCCGAGCACGAACGAGCCGACCGTGGAGAACATGTTCAGGAAAGTGAAGCCGTCGGCCTCCAGATAGTCGGCGTACCGGCGGGGCATGCCTTCGTTGCCCAGCCAGTGCTGCACCAGGAAAGTGGCGTGGAACCCGACGAACGTCAACCAGAAATGCACCCGGCCCAGACGCTCGTCGAGCATCCGGCCGAACATCTTCGGAAACCAGAAATAGATGCCCGAGAACACCGCGAACACGATCGTGCCGAACAGGACGTAGTGGAAGTGCGCCACCACGAAATAGCTGTCGTGCACGTGGAAGTCGACAGGCGGCGACGCCAGCAGCACCCCGGTCAGCCCACCCAGCAGGAACGTCACCATGAACCCGACCGCGAACAGCATCGGCGTCTCGAAAGTCAGCTGCCCCCGCCACATCGTGCCGATCCAGACGAAGAACTTCATCCCGGTCGGAATCGCGATCAGATAGCTGAGCAGACTGAAGAACGGCAACAGCACCTGGCCGGTGGCGAACATGTGGTGCGCCCATACACTCATCGACAACATGGTGATCAGAATGGTGGCCGCGACCAGCGTCTTGTACCCGAAGACCGGTTTACGGCTGAACACCGGAACCACCTCGGTGATGATCCCGAAGAACGGCAGCGCGATGATGTACACCTCGGGATGACCGAAGAACCAGAACAGGTGCTGCCACAACATCGGCCCACCGGTCTCCACGTTGAAGACCTGCGCATCGAGCACCCGGTCGGCGGCCAGCGCGAACAGGGCGGCCGCCAGGAACGGGAAGACCAGCACCACCAGTACGCTGGTCAGCAGGATGTTCCAGGTCATGATCGGCATCCGGAACATGGTCATCCCCGGCGCCCGCAGGCACACCACCGTGGTGATCATGTTGACCGCGCCGAGAATCGTGCCGACCCCCGAGATCGCCAGCCCGACCACCCACATGTTGCCGCCGACACCCGGAGAATGCTGGGCCGTGCTCAACGGCGTGTAGGCGGTCCAGCCGAAATCCGCCGCCCCGCCCGGCACCAGGAACCCGCCGAAGGCGATCAGGCCCCCGAAGAAATACAGCCAGTACGCGAACGCGTTCAGCCGCGGAAACGCCACATCCGGCGCACCGATCTGAATCGGCACCACAAAATTGGCGAACGCGAACACGATAGGCGTCGCGAAGAACAACAGCATGATCGTGCCGTGCATGGTGAACAACTGGTTGTACTGCTCCGGCGAGAACATCTGCATGCCCGGCCGGCCCAACTCGGCCCGCATCAGCAGCGCCATCAGGCCACCGATCACGAACCACGCGAAGGCGGTCGCCAGATACATGATCCCGATCTGTTTCGCGTCCGTGGTGCGGATCGTCCGGGCCAGCCAGGAACCTCTGACCTGACGCCGCACCGGCCACGGCCGCGACTGCACGGGGCGAGGGGTGACAGCAGTCATCGAAACTCCTCCCTGGACAGTTCGTACCGCCATCCGCCCGAATTCGCAGTCCGGCTCCGGGGTCGTGCACCATCCGCACAACCCGGCCGGAAACCTTGCCTGCGGTATTGAAGACTGCTGCCACCCTGACGGTTCCACTGCACGGTTGGGGGAACCGCATGCAGATCATTGAAATCACCGACATGGGCGTACGGTCGTCAGTGGTCCGGCTACGGCGCCGCGGCACACCCATGTCCTTCGTCGTCTACCCGATGGTGCACATGGCCGAACCCCGGTTCTACGCCGAGGTGACCGCACGCCTGCGCACCGCCGACATCATCGTCGTCGAAGGCGTCGACGGCGGCGGGCCGGCGCTGCGGGCGCTGACCCTGACGTACTCGGTGCTCCGCTTCAACCGCCGCGCCGGAAAACTGGTCGAACAGGACATCGACTACGGCACCCTGGACGCCGAACTCGTGCACCCCGACACCACCGGCGCCGAGTTCGGTGGCACGTGGCGGCGCGCCCCACTCAAGGAACGCCTGCTCACCTGGCTGATGCTGCCCGCCTTCACGCTGACCCGGCTGTTCGGCGGCAGGCGCACCATCTGGGCCCCCGACCTGGAGATGAACGACCTGCCGTCACTGCGCCAGGAACAGGCCGCCGACCGGTACACCGGCCTCGACCACACGATCCGGGGCAGCCGGGACGCGATGCTGTTGGCCGCCCTCTACCGACTGCACGAGGAACGCAACACCGAGAACATCGAAATCGCCATCGTGTACGGGGCCGCCCACGTCCCGGCGATAGTCCACGGCCTCAACCACCGCTTCGGCTACCGCCCCACCTCCGCCGACTGGCTCACCGTCGCCGAGCCGTAGCCCCAAGCCGTAATCTCACGCCGCAGTCCCAAGCCGTAGCCCCGCGCCATAGCCCCAAGCCCGTAGTCCCAAGCCGTAGTCCCGCGCCGTAGCCCCCAAGCCCGTGGTCCCGCGCCGTAGCCCAAGCCGTAGCCCCCAGCCCGTAGCCCCGCGCCGTAGCCCCAAGCCCGTGGTCCCGCGCCGTAGCCCCAAGCCGTAGCCCCCAGCCCGTAGCCCCGTTCCGCCGGTTCTACAGCAGCCAGCCGTTTACTCCCTGCCCTAGAACGAACGTTCTATCTACCGACAGCCCACAGCCGCCTGCCAACAGCCGCCCGCCAACAGCCGCCTGCCAACAGCCGGCAGGCGGCAGGCGGCAGGCGGCAGGCGGCAGGCGGCAGGCGGCAGGCGGAACTGGCAGACGGCAACTGGCAGCGGCAACTGGCAGGCGGCAGGCTGCTGCCGGTTCGCACTCGCTGGACCAGACAGAACGTTCTACCTCCAGGAAGGCGCCCCTCCTCCACCAAGCCAGACAGAACGGTCCATTTCCAGAAAGGCGGCCCTCCCTCCACCGAGCCAGACAGAACGTTCTACCTCCAGAAAGACGCCGCCCCTCCTCCACCAAAACCAGACAGAACGGTCCATCTCCAGAAAGGCGGCCCTCCCTCCACCGAGCCAGACAGAACGTTCTACCTTCAGAAGGACGCGGCCCTTCCCCACCAAGCCAGACAGAACGTTGCGGTTCCGTGCCGCGTTCCGGTCAACCCCTCGCCGGGACGACTGCTTGGCCGCGATCTGGAGGATTTTCCACCGCAAAGAGCCCTTTGTTCTCAGTCGACTGATCACTCGCGGTCAATAACTTGCGTGGGCTACCCGCCCAGCTGCGATCTTGGAGGATTTACCACCGAAAACGGTGGTAAATCCTCCAAGATCGCCCGGTTTTTGGGGGTGGGAGCGGACACTCGCGCGGGGAATTGACGGCGAGTGGCTCAGCGGCCAAGAAGAGGGCTCGAAAAGGTGGAAAATTCTCCAAGATCTGCCAAGGGAAGTACTCGCACGGGATCGCATACGCGGGCCCACGCGCCTGGACCGAGGTCGCCCGCTGCGCCTCCTCCACCGGCATCGCATGCGTGGGCCGCAGGCGACTCGACCGAGATTCGCCTGCTGCACTTCCCCCCGGCATCGCATGCGTGGGCCGCAGGCGACTCGACCGAGATTCGCCTGCTGCACTTCCCCCCGACATCGCACGCGTGGGACGCACCGCCTCGCTGATCGCTTCGGGTCGGGCAGCCATGAGTGATCAGGGTCGGCGGCCCTCGAACGGCGATCGGGGGCCGGCGGCGTCGGAATCCGCCTGGGCCGGGATCGTCCAGTCGGGCGGGTCGGCCGGGTGGAGGCGGGGGTCGTCGACGAAGAAGGTGCGGACCCTGCCGATCGGGGTCAGCGGGCCCTCGAAGCGGACCGTGACCCGGCCGATTCCGCTGCCGTGCACCCAGCCGCTACCGAAATCGTCGTGCCGTACGTCCTGGCCCGGCCGCCACACCGGGACCACGGCGGATGCGGCCGGTGGCACGGTGACGGAAGCCGGTGAGGGGGCCGCCCGCGCCGGGACCGGCTCGACGACCAGCGCCGTCTCCGGGAGAGGAAGCACGGCCGGATCCGGGCGAGGTAGCCCTGCCGACCCGGGCAGAGGCGGCGCGGCCGCCCCCGGCAAAGGCGGCGCGGCCGACCCCGGCAGAGGCTGCCCCATCGCCCCGGGCAGAGGCGGCGCGGCCGCCCCCGGCAGAGGCTGCCCCACCGCCCCGGGCAGAGACGGCACGGCCGACCCCGGCAGAGGGGGCACGGTCGCCCCTGGGAGAGATGGGGCGGTCGACCCTGGGAGAGGTAGGGCGGTCGGGCTCGGGAGGTCGTCGGGTGGAAACGTGAGGTCCGGCGGGTCCTCGCCGGCGGCGGAGAACAGGTCGTCCTGGGCGAAGTCGTACAGCGTGGAGACGCCGACGCCCAGCAGGCGGATGCCGCCCAGGGTGGGGACCTCGGCGAGCAGGCGGCGGGCCATCTCGGCGATCAGGGTGCCGTCGTCGGTGGGCTGGTCGCGGGTCAGTGCCCTGGTCATCGTGGTGAAGTCGGGGTGGCGGACCTTGATGTTCACGGTGCGGCCGGTCATGCCGGAGCGGCGGAGGCGGGCCGCGACCCGGGCGGACAGCAGGTCCAGCTCGCGGATCAGGCGGGTGGGGTCGGTCACGTCGATGTCGAAGGTCTCCTCGGCGGACACCGACTTGGCCTCCCGTTCGCTGACCACCGGGCGGGAGTCGTCGGCGCGGGCCAGCCGGAACAGGCCGTGGCCGTGGGCGGTGCCGAACCAGTCGACCAGGTCCTCCAGGGGTTTGGCGGCCAGGTCGCCGACGGTGCGCACGCCGGAGCGGTGCAGCCGTTGCTCGGTGGCGGGGCCGACACCGCCGAGGCGGCGCACCGGCAGTGGGTGCAGCACCAGCAGCTCGTCGCCGGGGGCGACGATTGTCAGGCCGTCGGGTTTGTGCAGGTCGGAACCGATCTTGGCGAGGAGTTTGCTGGAGGCGGCGCCGATCGAGCCGGTGACACCGCCGGTGGCGGCGGCGATCCGCGCTTTGAGCCGGCGGGCCAGGGCGGTGACGCCGGCGACGCTGAGGTCGTGGTCGGTGGCGGCGAGGTCGATGTAGGCCTCGTCGATGGAGACCTGCTCGACCAGCGGGGACACCGTGGCCAGTAACTCCATCACGACGGCGCTGGTGCGCTGGTAGGCGGGAAACCTCGGTGACAGGTAGGCGGTGTTGGGCGGGCAGCGGCGGCGGGCCTGGGCCATCGGCATCGCCGAGTGCGCGCCGAACGCCCGCGCCTCGTAGGACGCGGTGGACACCACGCCGCGACCGGCGACCCCGCCGACGATCACCGGCTTGCCGCGCAGCGAGGGTTTGTCCCGCTGCTCGACGGCGGCGAACATCGCGTCCAGGTCGACGTGCAGAATGCTGGCTTCCCCCCTCACGATCCGCAGCCTATGCGCCGGGTACGACATTCCCGGTAGGGTCCCGGACCATGTCTGAACGTCTTCACCGGGCGGCCGGCCTGGCGCTGTCGGTGCTCAGCGTGTGGCCTTTCGCTGGTGCGGTGCTCTACCTCTACCTGTTCGTGCGCATGATCGTCGAGGAGCCGGACGCCCATGTCGTGTCGCTGATAGCCGGGTTGGTCGTGGTGGCCGTCATAGCGCTGGTCGGTGTCGGCCTGCTGCTCAGTGGGGCGCGACTGCGCCGCGGTGACCGGCGGGGCTACCTCAGCGGTGTGCCGCTTCTGCTGCTCCTGGTCGCGCTGAACGGGATCACGGTGGTCGGCGGCTGACCTGCCGTGGGAGCGGTACCAGACGCCGCTTTACAGCCCCGAAACACTATGTAACGATACGGCTCGATCTCTGAGGGCCGGATGCCGCGGCGGGGAGGCGGTACGGTGACGGACAGTCGGGCCGCGGTCGCCGGTGATGTCGCGGAGCTGGTCCGGGACGCCCAGCGGGGCAGCACCGGCGCGCGGGATCAGCTGTTCACCGGTCACCTCCCGCTGATCTACAACGTCATCGGCCGCGCGCTGCCCGGCCATCCGGACGTCGACGACCTGG
The DNA here is from genome assembly GCF_050589265.1 of Actinoplanes sp. G11-F43. Lineage (NCBI taxonomy): Bacteria > Bacillati > Actinomycetota > Actinomycetes > Micromonosporales > Micromonosporaceae > Actinoplanes > Actinoplanes sp. G11-F43. The sequence goes on along the minus strand of NZ_JBNZCE010000022.1, from coordinate 9,250 downwards.
TGCAGGACACCATGCTGGCGGCGATCAACGGGCTCGGCGGCCTGCGTGACCCGGAGCGGTTCCGGTCGTGGCTGGTGGCGATCGCGTACCGGCGGGTCCAGATGTATCTGCGCAGCCGCAAGCGGACCGTGTCGCGGCATCTCCCGGAGCCGATGGACGTGCCGGACCCGGACGGTGACTTCGCCGAGCGGACCACCGCCGAGCTGGTCGTCTCCGAGCAGCGCCGGGAGCTGGCCGAGGCGGCGCGCTGGCTGGAGGACGCCGACCGGGAGCTGCTCGGCCTGTGGTGGCAGGAGGCCCGCGGCGAGTTGTCCCGGGCCGAGCTGGCCGCCGCCCTGGAGCTGAAACCGAAACACGCGGCGGTACGGGTCCAGCGGATGAAGGCGCAGCTGGAACTCTCCCGTGGGGTGGTACGGGCGCTGCGGGCCAAGCCGATCTGCCCGGAGTTGTCGGGCACGATCCGGTTCTGGGACGGGACCGTCGATTCGGTGTGGCGCAAACGGCTGTCCCGGCACGTCCGCGACTGTCCGAAGTGCCACGTCTACCAGGCCGGGATGGTCTCGCCGGAGCGGCTGCTGCTGGGGGTGGCGGCACTGCCGGTGCCGGTCGCGCTGTGGGCCGGGATCCAGGCGGCGGTGCCGAGCGGGGTGGCCCCGCCGGTGCTGGCCGCGACCACCTCACTGACCTCGCACCTGGTCCAGCACAAGGTGCTGGCGGGCTCGCTGACCGCGGCGGTCGTGGCGGGCGGGGGCCTGACGCTGGCGGTGTGGACCGGGTCAGCGGAGCCGGATGAGCCGGCCGCGCAGCGACCGCCCACGGTGACGGCCCCGGCGACGGCGCCGTCACCACCTGTGGTGTCATCGAGCCCGAGCGCCGCCGGATCGCCCACGAGGGAGGCGACCGGAGCGGAGATCTTCGTGGCCCCGAACGGCTCGGACGACGGCGACGGCAGCCGGTCCCGCCCGTACGCCTCGATCGGGAAGGCCGTCGCCGTGGTCGAGCCGGGCCAGACCATCGCGCTGCGGGGCGGCACCTACCGCCCGGCCGCCCCGATCGCGATCACCACGAGTGGAACGGCGGAGAAACGGATAACGATCAGCTCCTATGCCGAGGAGAAAGCCGTCATCGACGCCCGGGACATTCCGGCGGGTGAATGGGCGATAACTCAGCGGGCCTCCCATTGGACGGTTCAGGATCTGGAGATGACCGGTGCCCGCGGCGCCTCCTGGACCTGCCTGTCCTGTGTGGGCAACGTGTTCCAGCGGCTGCGGATCCACGACGGCGCCGGTGTCGGGCTGATGTTGCGTGACCAGGGCACCTCCGGCAATCAGGTGCGCGACAGCGATTTCCACGACAACCAGGGGTCCGGTCTGTCGGTGCAGTTCGGCAATGGTGACGGCAATCTGGTGCGCGGCAACCGGGCCTGGGGCAACCGGCTGGACGGCATCGATCTGGGGCAGTTCGGCAGCCGGGTGGCTGTCGAATACAACTGGTCGTTCCGCAACGGGTCGAACGGTTTCGCCCTGGGTGGCGGCGATCCGGCGGTGCCCGGCGCGCACTCGGTACGGCACAACGCGGCCTGGAACAACGGCGCCAACGGTTTCATCGACGAAGGCAACACGGCCCCGATCGAACTGGGCAACAACACCGCGTACCAGAACAATGGCTGGGGTTTCCTGCTGTCCACGACGCCGGCGGTGCTGCGCAACAATGTGGCGGACGGCAACGGCGGCGGCGAGCAGAGCCTGTCGGCGGAGGCGGGCGCGAAGGCGAACAACAACAGCTGGCAGGAGCCCGGCGCCACCCTGCGGTCGACCGATCCGGCGGAGGCCGAGGGCCCGCGCCCGGCGGCCGGCGGCCTTCCCGGCACGGCTTTCCTGCAGACCCGCAACGGGATGGGCGCGTCGATGTCGGGCCGATAAATCGTTCGATCGGCGGGAGCCGGAAAGCCACACTGTGGGCGTGCACTCAGCGATCACCGTGACTCCCGCCCAGCTGCCCGACCTGCTGCTCCACGTGGCGGTCGTGCGGCCGGTGTTCCTGTGGGGCGCGCCGGGCATCGGCAAGAGTTCGCTGGTCCGGGACTTCGCGGCCTCGCTCGGGCTGGAGTGTGTGACCCTGGTCGGCACCCAGCTCGCCCCGGAGGATCTGATCGGGGTGCCGGAGCTGCGAGACGGGCGGAGCCGCTTCGCACCACCCGAGTCGATCGCCCGCGACGAGCCGTATTGTCTTTTCCTGGACGAGCTGAACTCGTCGAGTCCCGAGGTGCAGAAGGCGTTCTATTCGCTGATCCTGGACCGCCGGATCGGGGCGTACGAATTACCCGCCGGTTCGATCGTGATCGGCGCCGGCAACCGGTCCAGTGACAACGCACTGGCCCGTCCGATGGCCTCGGCGCTGGTGAACCGTTTGATACACGTACACCTGCGGGCGTCTTGGAACGATTGGCGGGAATGGGCCGAGCGCAATGGTGTGCATCGATGGGTGATCGGCTATCTGACCGAGCGCCCGGATCATCTGTGGTCGGCGCCGCCGAAGGTGGAGGAGGCGTTCTCCACCCCGCGCAGCTGGCACATGCTCTCCGACGCGCTGCACTCGTTCGGCGACGACATCGGTGAGGAGACGCTGGCGCTGCTGGCCGCGGGCACGCTGGGTCCGGCGCACGCGACCGCCTTCGGCGGCTACGTCAAGATCGTCCGGCACCGGTACGGGCTGGACGCCATCGTCCGTGGTGACGCCGGGTGGCCGTCCCGCCCGGAGGACCGGGATCTGCTCTATTTCCTCGCCGAGGCGTTCCGGGCCCGGCTGACCCGGGAGCTGCCGGCCGGCAAGACGCAGGCCTCGGCGTCGTTGCGCCAGTTCGCGCACCGGGCCAAGGCGATGCTGGTGGACCTGGCCGAGCTGTCGCTGGAGTGCGGGCGCCTGGTGATCGCCCCGGACGCCCAGGGCAATCCGGTGCTGCCCGCCTGGTTCCTCGTCGAGGTGAGCCGCGACCTGCCCCGCCTCGTAGCCGCACGGGCCTGACATGCGCGAAGCCGAAGTGGACGGGCAGGCCTGACATGTGCGGAGCCGAAGTGGACGGGCAAGCCTGACATGTGCGGAGCCGAAGTGGACGGGCGGGAGCGATCATGACGCGCAGACAGCGGCAGAAGGAGATCACCGACCCGAACACGCTCGCCTTCCAGGAGGCGTGGCGGGCGCTGTCCGGGCATCCGCTGTTCCTGGCGATGACCCAGCACGACTGGCAGCGTCCGCACGCGACCGCCGAGATCGTGGCCCGGCCGCTGCCCGCACTGTGCCGGGTGACCGTCGACGGCCGGATCACGGTGAGCCGCCACCGCAAGCTGGACAGGGACGAGTGGCGCTGGGTGCTCGCGCACGCCCTGCTGCACCTGGGTTTCGGGCACCTGGAGCCGGAGGGTGGGCCGGACCCGGCGTACCTGGCGGCGGCCTGTCTGGCGGTGACCCGTTTCCAGCGGGCGGTGAAGCTGGGCCGCGAGCCGGATCCGCTGCCCGACCTGCTGCCGGCCGCCGAGGAGGACGAGCTGGCGGCCCGCTGGCGACGGCAGGGCGTGCCGGCCGAGCTGGCCGCCGCACCCGATCTGGATCTCACACCGGTCCGGTTCCGGGCCGGGCAGGAGCCGGCCTGGCCGGACCGGTTCGCGCTGGGCCTGTCGGCGGCCGCGGTCGCCGGGGTCGAGGTGGCCGGCGGCGCCCGCGAGTCGGTGGACGGCAAGACGCCACCCCGGCAGCCGTGGGACCTGGCGATGAGCTGGTTCATCGGGTCGTACCCGCTGCTCGGCGGGCTGGCCGCCGGCTTCACCCTGGTCGCTGACGGCCCGCTGGCCCGGTCCTGGGAGATCGCGATCGCGGCGGTGTCGGCCGAGGCCGGCGAGATCTACGTGAACCCGTGGCGGTCGCTGTCCGAGGACGAGTGGCGGTTCGTGCTGGCCCACGAGATGCTGCATGTCGCGCTGCGGCACGCGGACCGGGGCGGGGCCCGCGACCCGTACCTGTGGAACGTCGCCTGTGATTACGTGATCAACGGCTGGCTGGTCGAGATGGGCGTCGGCACCCTCCCGGACGGCACGCTGTACGACCCGGAGCTGGCCGGTTCGTCGGCCGAGCAGGTCTACGACCGGATCGCCGGTGACCTGCGCCGGATGCGCAAACTGTCCACCCTGCGTGGTCAGGGCGCCGGGGACATGCTGGGCGAGCCGCTGCCCTGGTCCGGGCGGCGCGGCGGCGGCATGGACCTGGACGAGTACTGCCGGCGGGCGCTGCTCACCGGGTACGCCTACCACCAGAGCAGCGGTCGCGGCCTGCTGCCGTCCGGGCTGGTCGCCGAGATCCGGGTCCTCGAACAACCACCGCTGCCGTGGGATGTCCGGCTGGCCCGCTGGTTCGACGAGCACGTGCCGATGACCGAGCCGGTCCGGTCGTACGCCCGCCCGTCCCGCCGCCAGTCGGCCACCCCGGACATCCCGCGCCCTGGCCGGTACCGTCCGGAGGAGGCCGTCCCGCGCAGCACGTTCGGCGTGGTGGTGGACACCTCCGGCTCGATGAACCACGAGCTGATGGGCAAGGCGCTCGGCGCGATCGTGTCGTACGCCACCGCACGGGACGTGCCGGCCGCCCGGGTGGTGTTCTGCGACGCCGCCCCGTACGACGCCGGATATCTGCCGGTCAGTGACATCGCCGGCCGGGTCCGGGTGCGCGGCCGGGGCGGCACCATTCTGCAGCCGGCCATCGACCTGCTGGAACGCGCCGAGGACTTCCCGCCGTCCGGTCCGATTCTGGTCATCACCGACGGCTGGATCGACGTGCTGCGGATCCGGCGGGCCCACGCGTTCCTGATGCCGCGCGGCGCGCGCCTGCCGTTCACCCCCCGGGGCGAGGTGTTCAGCCTGCGCTGACTCTCCACTCCGGCCACGGTTCCGCACCGGGGGCACGCTCCGGGCCGCCCGCCGCGGTCACCCGCAGCAGCTGCGACGTCCCGTCCGCGGCGACGATCCGGACACCCCGCGGGACCTTGCCGCGCTCCCCCTCCGGACCGAGATCGGTCAGCGCGACCAGGGTCCAGCTCCGGAACTCCGCCGGGCGCGCGGCGTCCAGCAGCATCACCGTCAGCACCGCGAGCCGGTCCGGGCGGCGCCCCGCCGGTGGCGGCAGGCGGTCCGGCGTCGGCAGGTCGGCCTCACCGGGCCAGATCGCACCCCAGAGGTACGTCACAGCCCCGTCCACCAGCCGCACCCGGATCCCGGCCGGTGCCGTCCCGTAGCGTTCCACCGCCTCGATCTCCGGGTGCGCGGCGGCCCTGAGCAGGGCTTCCACCACGTCGAGCACCTGGGACAGCTGCACGAGACCACTCCGATCGCCCACCGGGTCAGCAGTGAGTCAACGCTCTTTCGGAGCGTGCCTGCCGCCCTCGCTGTGCGACGCACGGTAGGTTCACGGTCATGGCTCGTGTACGCGCCGCACTGTACCTGGACTTCGACAACGTGTTCAGTGCGTTGATCAGGCAGGACCCGGACGTGGCGATTCAGTTCGCCGAGGAGCCCGGGGCCTGGCTGTCCCGGCTCACCACGTCACTGACCGTCGACGGTCCGCGACGATGGCTGATCCTGCGCTGCTACATGAACCCCGGCGGCTGGGTGCCCCACCCCGACCCGTCGAGCGGCCAGCAGCGGCTGTACTACTCACGCTTCCGGCCGTACTTCGTGAACGCCGGCTTCGAAGTGATCGACTGCCCGCGGCTCACCCACACCAAGAACGCCGCGGACATCCGGATGGTGGTCGACGCCGTCGACGCGCTCGCCGACCCGGTCACGCACGAGGAGTTCGTCATCGCCTCCGGCGACTCGGACATGACCCCCTTGCTGGTACGCCTCCGCAGAGCCGACCGCCGCACCACCATCGTGTCGCCGGCTGACGCGGCACTCGCCTTCACCTCGGTCGCCGACCGGCTCATCGTCAGCCAGGAACTCCTCGAACTGGTGCAGGGCGAGCCGGTGGAGAGCGACGAGTCCCCGGTCGCCGTGCCGTCCGGCCCCGACGAACCCCGGACCGAGGCGTCGTACGACCAGTTCCGCGACCTGGTGACCTGGCGGTTCACGGCCGCACCCAGCCCGCTCAACCTGGCCTCACTCGCCCACGACCTGCGCCGCCAGCTCGGCAGCGGCGTCGACGAGTCGAACTGGTTCGGTTTCGGCGGGTTCGTGCGCGCGCTGGAGAGCCTGCGGTTGCCGTACGCCAAATTCTCGAATCATTTCGTCTGGGACGACAGCCGCCACGGCCCGCCGGAGACCACCGGCGCCACCGGCCCCGCCCCGGAGCCGGTGGTGCGGCTCAGCTCCCCGCTCGGCCTGCCCCGCCTGCCGCGCGAGATGTGGCCGCCGGTCTATCGCGCCCTGGCCGACTACGCCGCGTCGCACCACTTCAACCTGACCGAGGCGACCCGCTGGTCCCGCGACAAGCTGGCCGAGGAGGGCGTCGACGTGAGCCGCTCGGCGATCGCCTTCGTCACCCGGGGCACGGCGTTCGGCGGCGCCCCGCTCTACCGCCAGCCCCCACCGGACGCCGAGGAGATCGCCGCGGCCTTCGCCGACAACGTCCTCAACCGGGCGGACGCGGCGGCCATCGCCCTCACCGAGGAGGAGTCCGCCGAGGTCCGCTCCTGGCTGGGTGCCACCGACCCCAAAGCCTGAACAGCATGGATGGAGTTATCGGCACCCACAGCGTCGCACCGCGTCCCGGCAGGCAACCGTGCGCGTCGGCCGACACGGGCGTGAACCGCTGCACGATGACGGCCGTGCCGCCACCTCAGCACCCGATCCCTCATCGCGATAGTGCCAGCCGACCTGCTGCGGCGCTGCTCACCCCACGATGACACCGGGGGTCGCAACGTGGCGCTCAGCCAACCGTTGAGCAGCACACTTCATTCAACAGTAGTGTTGATATCAGCGGTACCACTGAAGTAACGTTTGAGCATGACAACCGTCCCTGTGGAGTCCGTGCCGTTTTCCGACCTGCTCCGCCAACCCGCCGAGACTGCAGAGCGGCTGGCACATACCCGCGCCGTACGGCTGCGTCGCCGGGACTCCGCGGACCTGCTGCTGATGTCCGCCGACCGGGCCGAAGCCGAAGCCGACGTCATCGACCTGACCACGCGCCTCCTGGCCGGTGTCGCGCAGCGCCACCCCGCGATCGTGCATGAGCTGCTGCCCAGCGTGCTGCCATGGGTGCGGTTCCTGCCGCCGGAAGGGGTCGCCGAGCTGTCCACGGAGTTCGTCGCCACCGCTGAGGCAGCCGCTTCGATAGGCAACACCGCGGCGATATCGCAGCTACTCGCCGAATGGCGCCACACCGCCGAAATCTACGCCGACCCAAACCTGCACCGCGCGCTGACCAGTCAGCCGCTCGGCGACTTCGGCGCCGTCCCGCGTCCCGGCAACGCCGCGTGAGCCCCAAACGCGGCGACCGTGTCGCGCCGCCGCCCCACCGCGGCGGCTACACGCTGAAGTTCGCCACCAACGACGCGGCAAAAGGATGGGAGCAGTTGTGCCAGCAGGCGCCGGAGAATACCCGCACGGCGTACGACACGATCGAGTCCAACCCCTGCCCGAACCCGCCGACCACTCGTCACCACCAGCTCAAATTCAAGCTCGCCACCGATATCCACGGCGGCAAAACACTGCCGCAATGGCAGTACGAGGTCACCGCGGGCGGCCGGATCTGGTACCTCGTCGATCACGACACGCGCACCTGCTGGCTCAAGCACGCGGGCACCGCCCACCCGAAAGCCACCGAGTGATATCTCGAAGGGTGTATAAGAGGGGCCGGCAACAGGCCCAAGATCCGGACAGGTAGGCACCCCCAGGACAGCGAACAGGCACGGGTCCATCGATCATCGGAGTTCTCTACGCTCTGCAACCGATGGAGTCCCGTGCCTGCGCTGCCATCATCGCTGTTGGAACCGATCTTCGTCCAGTTCGCCGCCTTGCGTCCCGAGCGACCCGGGTTCGACCCGGCACATCCCCTCGGATGTCACCGCCGCCGGATCCCGGACCGGGTCGTCTTACGGCTGCGGTTCGGTCGAAGCCCGCGATGTTGCGCTGGAGGGCTCGGTGACCTCGGCCAGGATCTGCCGGCTCCAGGTAATCGTGATGATCTTCTGGTCGGCGGCGTACAGCAGGTAATCGCGCAGAACCTGGGAGTACAAAATGTTCGCATCGGCGAGGACGACACGAACCGTATCCGTGTCGTCCGAAAAACCGGTCATTCGGTCAGCCCGAGTTCGTTCTGCAGAGCGGCGAGATCGGCCAGCGCGTCGGCGCGGCGGGGCCGCTCAGACTCCAGGAATCTTCTGATCGACGACACGCGGATGCGGTGGTGCGTGCCGACTTTACGGAAGTCCAGCAGGCCACGATCCATCAGTTTGCGCACCTGGGGGCGTGACATGCCCAGCAGAACCGCAGCCTCGGTCGGGGTGACCTCAGCATTGCCGGGCGAGATCACGATCTCCTCACCGCGAGCCCGGGCGTCGACCAGCCGGGACACCAGCTCAGCCGTCTCGCGGGACAGAGCCACATTCACCTCGTCGCCGGAGTTGTCCAGAGCGCGGTGCAGCGCGGCGGCGTCACGAACCAACAGATCACTCATGACCGACTCCAACTGCTCTCAGTGAACCAACTGCAGCAAGTGTAACGCTGGCCGCCGGTTGACGTCGCTTTGATAAGTGCCGCATAAAATGCCTGGGCAGCTTGTCCTTCACGTGATGGCTGGGATGGCCCGCACGGCGCACTCGGCGGACGACAAGCGGGCACTCTTCGTGCGAGTGGTCGACGACATCGTCGACCAGATCCGCACCGGCAAGCTCGCCCCCGAAGACAAGCTTCCTACCGCCCGGAAGATGGCCGAACTCTACGACGTCGCATCGATGACCGCGCAACGCGCACTGCGCGAGCTGCAGGCCATGGGCTTGACCTACGGCGTCGTCGGCAAGGCAGCGAAGGCAGCCGAATGGCTCGAATCCCTACCACTGCACGACAAAGCCAAAACCGAACAACTGCAAGCAGAACTCGCCCAGATCCACGCGGAACTCACTCTGCTGCAAGCCATCATCGAAGGCGACCAGGATGTGAGCCCAGACAGCCCACTCGGGCCCTCCCCCTTGATCTTGGACACTTGAACCTTGGATCGTGAGGTCCGGGTAGATCAGGAGTCCTGGAGCACGATGGCGAACAAGCAC
>NZ_JBNZCE010000021.1:0-110354 GCF_050589265.1 Actinoplanes sp. G11-F43 | reverse complement strand
TCGAATCGGACCGCAACGCGGCACACGGAGGCTGAGGCACGACCGCGTGCCAACTTACGGCTCGAATCGGACCGCAACGCGGCACACGAGGGTTGAGGCGTGACCGCGTGCCGAGTTGCGGTTCGGATCGGACCGCAACGCGGCACACGGGGGGCTGTGGACGACAGCGTGCCGCGTTGCGGCTTGGGGTGGACCGCAGGTCGGCACGCTGGGGGGTGGGTTATGGCTTCAGGGCGGCTCGGCCTGTGAAAGCGATCGACGCCGCCAGGAAACCGCCGTTGACCAGGGTGAACAGACCGACGAACCAGACCGTCAGCTGCGGGGCGATCACCAGCACCACCCCGGCCAGGGCGATCACCGCCCCGTAGTCGCGGACCAGCTTGACCGCGCGGACCGGCAGCGACGTGCTGGTCACCATGCTGGACGCCTGGGTGCCGGACTGCATCACCGAGGTGACCAGGTTGACCATCCAGGTGGCGGCGAAGGCGGCCAGCAGCCAGGCGGGGGTGTCCGGCTCCTGGGCTTTGGCGGTGGCGGCCAGCGCCGACACCAGCGAGGCCTGAACCGCGACGTCGCAGAGCACGTCGAGACGGCCACCGGCGGGGCTGGACTGGCCGGTGACCCGGGCCAGCTGACCGTCGGAGCAGTCGAACGCGTAGGCCAGCTGCCAGCCGATCAGCGCCAGCAGCCCGATCGGCGCGGCCCAGAACCGGCCCTCGGCGACCGGGCCGGCGGCGGCGATGACGATCGACGAGGTCAGCACCCCGAGGCCCAGGTTGAGGATGGTGAGCACGGTCGGGGTGAGGTGGTAGCGGTGTGCCCGGACCGCGATCTGGGCGCCGAGGCGCTGGCTGATCGCCTCGCTGAACAGCCCGCCGCCACGGTTGACCGCGTAGTAGTCGGCGGCGGTGGGCGTACCGCCGAAGGTCGTGCCCGGCGGGTTGCCGGACGGTGCCGGGTTCTCGATGCGTGTGGGCTGCGGGCCGCCTCCGGCCGGAGACTCCGGAGGCCGGCCCGTGCCGTCGTCAGAGGGTCGTGAGGACATCGTTGTATTCGGCCAGCTTCTGCCGGGTCTGCTCCGGCGTCAGGGCGAGGTGCTCGATGATGGTGTAACGATCCGGACGGGTCCGCGGCGCGAAGTCGATGACCTTGGCGAACTGGTCGGCGTCGAGACCGACGTCGCCCGGGGTCCGGGGCAGCTGGTGCCGGGCCAGGGTGTCCGACATCTGCTTGAGCCGCCGCTCGTCGCCCCGCAGGAAGGTGCAGAACAACGCGCCCATGCCGGCCAGCTCGCCGTGTGAAGCGGTGCCCGGGAAGAGCGAGTCGGTGGCGTGCATGATCTCGTGGCATCCGCCGCTGCACGGGATGCTGGTGCCGGCCACCGCCATCGCCAGTCCGCTGGCGATCAGCGCCTCGGCCAGGGTGGTGACGAACGCGTCGTCGGACATGTCGCCGGGCATCGAGAGGATCGCCTCGGCGCCCATCCGGGACAGCGAGGCGGCCAGTCCGTCGACGTTCTCGCCGCGGATCTGGCGGGCCAGCTCCCAGTCGGCGAGGGCGCTGATGTTGCTCACCACGTCGCCGATGCCGGCCCGGTTGACCCGGTCCGGCCCGCTCTCCACGAAGTCCAGGTCGACGACCACACCGAACGGGATGTGCACCCCGTACGACCCTTTGATGCCGTCGTTGATCAGGCTGGCCACCGGCGACGCGATGCCGTCGTTGGCCAGGCTGGTGGCGACCGAGACCATCGGCAGGCCCCAGCGGCTGGCCGCGTACTTCGCGGTGTCGACGGTCTTGCCGCCACCGATGCCGACCACCGCGTCGTAGTGCCCGTGGCGCAGCTTGGCGGAGAGGTCGAGGGCCGCGTCCAGGGTGCCGCCGCCGGTGACGAAGACGTCGGCCGACTTCAGCGAGGGACGCAGCAGGTCGACGATCTGCTCGCCGAGACCGGGCCCGACCACCACGGCCACGTCCCCGCCGGACGAGATGCGCCCGTCGGCGAGGATCCTGCCGAGGTCGGCGACCGCGCCCCGCCGCACTTCGATGTGCAGCGGGGTCTGGACGCTACGGGCTAGTAGCGGCATGCGATGTCCCGGGCCTTCGCCAGGTCCTCGTGGTTGTCGACCTCGACCCAGGAGACCTCACCGATCTCGGCGGCCCGCACCTCGTTGCCGCGGTCGGCGTAGAGCTGGAAGCCGTCCTCGTAGAACTGGTTCGGGTCCTTCTCGAAGGTCGCCTTGAGCGCGTCGGCGAGCTTGCCGGCCGCGGACGCCTCGATGATGTTGGCGCCGATGTACTCGCCGAAGGCCTCGGCCGGGTCCATCAGCTTCGTGATTTTGGTGAGCTGGCCATCTTCATTGAAGACGGTCTTCATCTCCTCGTCAGCCAGCTTCTTCACGCTGTCGATGGCGAGGAGGATGCTCGGGCCACGCTTGGCCAGCAGGGTGTGCTCCACGCTGACCGGGTGCACGGTGTCACCGTTCACCATCAGCGCGCCCTGGGCGAAGTGGTCCCGGGCGAGCCACAGGGAGTAAGCGTTGTTCCACTCCTCGGCCTTGTCGTTGTGAACCAGGGAGATCTTCACGCCGTACTTCTTCTCGAAGCCTTCGACGCGCTCCTCCACGGCACCGGCGCAGTAGCCGACGACGATGGTGACCTCGGACAGCCCGGCCGCCGCGAGGTTGCGGAGCGAGATGTCCATGATCGTGGTCTCACCGTCCACCGGGACCAGTGCCTTGGGCAGCGTGTCCGTGTATGGGCGCAGCCGGCGCCCTGCCCCGGCGGCGAGTACCAGTCCGATCATGGGGTGGTTCCTTCCAAGCGCGATGAGGGGTGCCCAGCGAGGATAACGGCATGCGTCCCATACGTAGGACTCGCGAGGGGCGCACCGAAAATGGTATAGACCCGGCTTCTAAGCTGGGGACCATGACTGCTGAGCAGCTGATCTCGTTCGCCCGTGGCGCTCCGTCGCTGGACATCGTCGACGTCGAGGGGCTGAAGGCCGCCGCCGCGCGCGCCTTCGACGCCGATCCGGCCGGGGTGACCGCCTACGGCACCTCCGTCGGCTACCTCCCGCTGCGCAAGTGGATCGCCGACAAGCACCACGTCTCCCCCGACCAGGTCATCGTGACGAACGGCTCGCTGCAGGCGGACGCGTTCCTCTTCGGCCACCTGGTGCAGCCCGGCGACGACGTGATCGTGGAGAAGCCGACCTACGACCGGACGCTGCTCAATCTGCAGAACCTGGGCGCCAAGGTGCATCAGGTCACACTCCAGCCGGACGGCATCGACATCGACGAGCTGCGGTCGCTGCTGGAGTCCGGGGTGCGGCCGAAGCTGGCGCACATCATCCCGAACTACCAGAACCCGGCCGGCCTGACGCTGTCCGAGGAGAAGCGGCGCGCGCTGCTGGCCCTGGCCGAGCAGTACGAGTTCATCATCTTCGAGGACGACCCGTATGTGGACATCCGGTTCCGCGGCGAGGCGCTGCCCTCGATGCTGTCGATGGACACGAACAGCCTGGTCGTGCACGCGTCCAGCTTCACCAAGACGGTCTGCCCCGGGGTCCGGGTCGGTTACCTGGTCGGCCCGGCCGCGCTGATCGACGCGATCGCGAAGAAGGCCACCAACCTGTACATCTCCCCGGGCATGGTCTCCGAGGCGATCGTGCACCAGTTCTGTGTCTCCGGTGACATCGAGAAGTCGGTCCGGACGGTCAGCACGGCCCTGGGCGAACGGGCCAAGGTGCTGGCCGAGTCGATCCGCAAGCACATCCCGGGCGCCACCTTCACCGAGCCGGACGGCGGCTACTTCCTCTGGGTGGACCTGCCCGAGGACGTGGATGTGGACAAGCTCTTCCCGGCGGCCATGAAGAAGGGGGTCGCGGTCGTCAAGGGCAGTGACTTCCTGCTGGAGGGCGGCCGGAACTCGCTGCGCCTGGCGTTCTCCGCGGTGACCGTGGACCAGATCGACGAGGGTGTGCGCCGGATCGCCGACGCCATCGAGGAGATCCGTTCCTGACCGGTAGGGCTTGCCGAGCTGAACAGGCGGCGGCAGGCCTGCCGAGCTGAACAGGCGGCGGCAGGCCTGCGACGAAACCTCCTCCGGGCACAGGCGTAGCCTCGACTGGCTTGCCGCACCGGGGGAGGTTTTGGCATGACGGAACGTTCGTGGACCCGGGGCCGGCCCCTCGGCGCGGCCTGGGCGGCCCGGATGCGGGGCCTGCTCAACAACGGCGACTCCCGGTCCGGTGGCCCCGACGGCGGTCACTCGTCGGCGGTGGTGGACTGCGGGGTCTATCAGGACGGGCGCCGTCTTCCGGGTGAGTTCTCCCCGGATGAGGCGCTCACCGAGGCCCGCAGCCGGCCCGGCGCCTTCGTCTGGCTCGGTCTGCATCAGCCGTCGTTGCGGGAGATGGCCTCGATCGCGGAGATCTACGGCCTGCACGAGCTGGCGGTGGAGGACGCGGTCAAGGCCGAGCAGCGGCCCAAGCTGGAGCAGTTCGGCTCGGTGCACTTCCTGGTGCTGCGCACCGCCCGGTACGTACCGCACAAGGAGCTGACCGAGAGCTCTCAGGTGGTCGAGACCGGCCAGATGATGATCTTCGTCGGCGAGAACTTCGTGATCACCGTCCGGCATGGTGACGCCTCCGAGATGGCGCCGGTCCGGGCCGATCTGGAGTCCCAGCGGGCGGCTCTGCTGGAGCAGGGCCCGTGGGCGGTGGCGTACGCGGTGACCGACCGGGTGGTGGACCACTATCTGCTGGTCGCCGACGGGGTCGAGGACGATCTGGACATCATCGAGGAGGGTGTCTTCTCCCGGGACCGGACCGCCCCGATACAGCAGGTCTATCAGCTCAAGCGGGAGCTGGTGGAGTTCCGCCGGGCGGTGGTCCCGTTGCAGCGGCCGCTGGTGGCGATCACGTCGAGCCAGGGCGTGGTGCCCAAGGAGATCCGCCGGTATTTCCGGGACGTGCAGGACCACCTGACCCGTACCGTGGAGCAGGTCTCCTCCTACGACGACCTGCTCAACTCGATCCTGCAGGCCCGCCTCGCGCAGGTCACCGTGGACCAGAACAACGACATGCGCAAGATCGCGTCCTGGGCCGCGATCGCCACGGTCTGGACCGCGTTCGCCGGGGTCTACGGCATGAACTTCGACTACATGCCGGAGACCGATTGGAAGTATGGCTACCCGGCCCTGATCGCACTCTTGTCGGCGGTGACGGTCGTTCTCTACCGTGCCTTCCGCCGCAATGGCTGGTTGTGACCCCACGAACCCGCGCCAGGCCCTCTAGAGTGTCCGGGTGCCGTCGCGTCAGGATGAGCTGCACTCGTATCAGTACTCGGTGCAGCGTGTGGTCGCGGCACTCGTCTCTCACGACCCGGATCCGCATCGATCACCGTTGCGCCGGGCCGGTGTCACCGCGCTGATCGGCGCGCTGGTCGCCGCCCTGGTGGTCGGCGGGTTCGCCGCCTACGGCCTGTTCACCGGCAACACCATGGCCGAGGCGACCGACCGGAACGCGGTCCTGGTGGAGAAGAAGACCGGCGCCCGGTTCGTCTATCTGGAGTCGGACGGCAAGCTGCACCCGGTGCTCAACTACACGTCCGGGCTGCTGCTGGCGACCGGCAACCCGCCGCAGCTGAAGACGGTGGCGACCGAGAAACTGGCGAAGATCCCGCTCGGCGTCCCGCTCGGCATCCCCGGCGCCCCGGACTCCCTGCCGACGGCGAAGAGCCTGCTCAAAGGTGCCTGGTCGATCTGCACGGACATCGCCGCGGGCCGGCCGCGCAGCACCATGCTGATCGGGACGGCGGCGTCCGGGGGCACCACGGCCACCGGCGGTTTCCTGGTGCGGGACCCGACCGGGCGTACCCATCTGGTGCTCGGTTCGCAGCGTTTCCGGCTGCGGGCCGGCGAGGTGGACCCGATTCAGCGCGCCCTCGGGTGGTACGGCTACCGCCCCTGGCAGGTCTCGGCGTCCTGGGTCGACGCGATCCCGGCCGGACCGGACCTGACCGCGCCCACCATTCCGGGCCGTGGGCGTACCTCGGTGATCCCCGGCCGCAAGGTGGGCCGGGTGCTGACCAACGGGGACGGTAAGACGTTCGGGGTGGTGCTGGCCGACGGCATCAGCCCACTCACCGAGATGCAGGCCAAGCTGCTGTCCATCGAGGCCGGCGGCACGCCGCTGTCGGTCGGGGCCCGCTTCCTGTCACTGCCGCCGTCGGACTCCGGGCTGGGTGCCGCCGCGGAGGGCCTGCCCGCCACGGTTCCGGCGCTGGCCGAGGCGCCGGCCACGGCGTGTGTCACCGCGCCGGGCGACGCGATCAAGGTGAACGTGAAGGTCCCGGCCGGTGTCGCACCGGCCGGGACCTCCCGGGTCGATCTGATCGCGGTGGCCCGCGGGTCGGGCGCGCTGGTGGAGTCGGCGGCGTCCCCGGACGCCGCGGCCGGCACCGGCACGGTCAGCATCGTGACCGACACCGGCACCCAGTACCCGCTGGCGAGCCGCGATCTGCTGGGCCGGCTCGGCTACGCCGGAACGCGGCCCACCCGGATCCCGGCTCAGCTCATCGCCTACCTGCCGGCCGGGCCCGCGCTGGACCCGGTCCGGGCGGCCCGGCAGTGAGCTGCGGTCAGCGCGGGTCCGGCTTGTTCTGGTCGGTCCCGGTGCCGTTGGCCGTGGTGTAGACGGTCGGCTCCATCGGCTCGAAGGCCGCGTCGTCGGCGCCGCCGCGGGTGGTGGGCTCGTACTCCTCCCACTGCGCCTCCCGGCGACGGCGGGCCACGTAGGCGGCGCCGATGCCGACAGCGGTGCCGAGCAGCGCGTACCCGGCCAGCTTGCCGGCCCGGCTCTTCTTGCGGCCGGTCGCCTTCTCGGCCCGGCGCTGCAGCTTGCGGGCCTGCTTCTCCTGGACCTTGAGCTGCTTGCGGGTCGCCTTCTTGGCGCCCTTGCCGGCCTGCCGGACGTTGTCCGAGGCCTGAGTCAGCGCGGCGAGGGCGCTGTCCCAGCTCTGCGAGGCCGCGTCCCGGGCCGCGGTGGCCGCCGGCTGGACCCGATCGCGCGCCGCGTTGATCCGGGGCGTGACGGTCGAGCTGGTCTCGTGGGCCGCGATCGTGGCTGCCTTCTTGAAGTGCTCCACGCTCTGGCCGAGCTCGTTGCGCATGCGCGCCTTACGGTTGCGGCGACGAATCGTTGCGAACACCGGTGCCCACCTCCTGTGGTCTTCTCCCACGTCATGTTGCCTTCTCGGGTACCCCCGCGCGGCCGGATCCATGACATGGGGGAGGATCCGAATTGCACGAGAACAGCCCATCACGATGACGGGAGTACCCGTGGCCGAGAATCTTTACGCCACCCTTCACACCAATCACGGCGCCATTCGGGTGCAGCTCTTCCCGGACCACGCCCCGGCGACGGTCCGCAACTTCGTGGAGCTGGCCGAAGGAACCAAGGAGTACACCGACCCCCGCACCGGCCAGCCGGGTAAGGGTCCGTACTACGACGGCACCATCTCGCACCGGGTCATCGCCGGCTTCATGGTCCAGGCCGGCGACCCGACCGGCACCGGCCGTGGCGGCCCGGGGTACACGTTCGCCGACGAGTTCCACCCGGAGCTCATGTTCGACCGCCCGTACCTGCTCGCCATGGCGAACGCCGGGCCGGGTACCAACGGCTCGCAGTTCTTCATCACGGTCGGCCCGACCCCGCACCTGAACCGCCGGCACACGATCTTCGGCCAGGTCGCGGACGAGCAGTCGGCGAAGAACGTCGACTCGATCGCGACCACCCCGACCGGGCCGGGCGACCGTCCCCGCGAGGACGTCGTGATCCAGCGCGTGGAGATCGAGCGCTCCTGACCCCTCGGGTACCTTTGGTGCCATGAGTGAGGCGCCCTCGACGGCACCGGTGTGCTATCGCCATCCGTCGCGAGAGACCATGCTCCGGTGCAGCCGGTGTGATCGTCCGATCTGCACCGATTGCATGAATGAGGCGACGGTCGGCCATCAGTGCCCCGACTGTGTCAAAGAGGGACGCCGCAGCCAGCGGTCGGCGCGCACCGCCTTCGGGGGGAGTCGCGCCGGCCAGCTCGGCTACGTCACGACCACGATCATCGTGGTCAACTCGCTGGTGATGGTCGCGTCGGCGATCCTCGGCGGCCCCAGCGCGATCTTCGGCGGCGGCAGCTGGGGTCTGCTGGGCAGCGGCACCCCGATCACCGACTTCGGTGAGGTGCTGGGCCTGGCGCTCTACCCCAACGGCGAGCTGCACGGTGTGGCCAACGGCGAGTGGTACCGCCTGGTCACCGCGATGTTCCTGCACTACGGCATCCTGCATCTGTTGCTCAACATGATGCTGGTGGCCCAGCTCGGCCGCTATCTGGAGAGCCAGCTCGGCCCGCTGCGGTTCGCCGGGCTCTACATGCTCGCCGGCATCGGCGGCAACGTGACGGCCTACCTCTTCCAGGCGCCGAACCAGCCGTCGGCGGGTGCGTCCACGGCCACCTTCGGCCTGATCATCGCGGTCATCGTGATCAACCGGAAGCTGATGCGCGACTCCAGTTCGATGACGTCGATGCTGGTCATCAACCTGATCTTCACGTTCACCATTCCGAACATCTCGATCGCCGGGCACCTGGGCGGCCTGGCCGTCGGTGGCGCCGCGGCCGCGGTGATGGCCTATGCCTCCCGGCCCAACCGCGGGGTCAAGCAGGCGATCGGCTGTGCGGTGCTGCTGGCGGTGATCGTGGGCGCGGCGGTGTGGCGTACCGAAAGCATTCTCAGCCTGTTCTGACCTCGGTCAGGGCCAGCGCCACCGTCTCCGGGTCGGCGCTCAGGTCGTTGGGCGTGAACAGGTAGACCGCCTCACCGGCGTCGATCTCCAGGAATTCACTGCGCAGGCCGCGGCGGGTGCTCTGCTCCACCCGTACCCGCTCGATCTGCGACCACGGGATGTGCTTGCGCCGGGAGAAGCCGGTGACCACCGTGATGCCGGCCGGATCCGCCGCCAGGCGGACCGGGACCAGCACGTCACGGGCCGCCCAGACGACGACGGCGCCCGCCGCGATCAGGGCCAGCACCCAGCGGGACCACTCACCCTCGGCGAAGATCGCGGCCAGGGCCGGGAAGGTGAGCGCGACGATCAGCTTGACGAGCGGGAGGACGGGTCGGACGCGCCATTGCATCTGCTCACTATCCCAGAATGATTCGGATGACCTTCCGGGCGCCGGTGTAATTCGATATTCAGTGGCCCGAACCGCCTCTTATTCGATTCATCTTCCGTTAACAGTGCATGGACGTGTTCTCAAGTACGTTCCACGCCGCGGCCGAGACCGCCGGGGCCACACCGGCGGCCAATCGGCACCTGCCGATCTTCCGCACCTGTGTGGACCCGGACGATCCCGCGATCCTGGTGGCGCGCTGTGTCCGCCCCGGCGCGCCACTCTCCGGCGACTGGTTCCTGCTGCTCACCGAACGCCGGCTGGTGGTCACCCAGGAGACCCGGCCGCTGCACCGGCTCCGCCTGCACCTCAACGCCAACTTGCGTAACCTCAGCGCGGTGACCTGGCGGCTGGACCTGTCCAAACCCGGTGTCGAGCTGTCGGTCACCGCGATGGACGGGGTCCGCGAACGGTTCCGGATGCGACTCGGCGACTCGGACACCGCATGGCGGGTGGAAGCCCTGGTCCGGGAGAGTTTCACCCTCAGACCCGCGCTCGTGTGAACTCCGTGATCGACCTCCGGATCCCGGCCGCGTCCAGGCCGTGCACCCGGGCGTGATCGCGGCGGTGCCCGTACCGGCGTACCTCGGCCCGGCCGGCGCCCAGATGCAGTGACCGGTGCGGCAGGTCGCTCAGCGCCTCGCTGACCAGGCGCGCCGAGGTGCCCGCGGCATAGGGTTCCACCAGGACGATCTCAGTGGTCACCAGCTCACGCAGGGCGGTGGTGTCCAGTGGGCGGGGCGTGTTGGTGTAGAACACCGTCACGTCCAGGTCGCGGGTCGCTTCCAGCACCGGGTCCAGCATCGGGCCGATCGCGACGACCAGGGGCCCACCACGGCTCAGGACGGCGCCGTCGGCATGAGAACGAACGTTCTCCTCCGCGGAGAGCCGGACATAGACCCGGTCGTCGGTACGGGCCGCGTCCCGCAGCAGAGCCGGCACCTCGTCCCGGTGCCCGGGCACGTGCACGGTCCAGCCGTCCAGGGTGTCCAGCAGGGCCACGTCACCGGGGGACTGATGGGTGTAGCCCTCCTCGGCGGCGTCGTACGACCCACCGATGCTGACCAGCACCGCGCCGGTGTCCTGATGCCCGAAGTCGAGTTTGATCTGCTCGTACGCCCGGTCGATGAGGAACGGCGCGTACGAGTGCAGGAAGGGCCGCAGACCGGTCAGCGCCAGCCCGCCGCCCACCCCGGCCATCAGCTGTTCCCGGATGCCGACGTTGAACACCCGGTCCGGATGCCGGCGGTGCGCGTCCTCGAACGCGCTCGCCGAGATGTCCGCCAGCACCAGTGCGGTCCGCGGGTCCTCGTCCAGCAGCGCGGTCGCGGTCGTCACGAATGCGTCTCTCATACCTCTGCCACCACCAGGTTCGGTCGGGCGCCGGTCAGGCGCAGCGCCTTCTCGATGTCGTCGTGGTCGCGCCCGTTCACCACGGACACACTCCAGTTGGGGAACCGCGCCGGGATACCACCCGGCCAGCCGTGCGTGGCGGACCGGTTGTCGATGACGATCGCGGTGATCGGCAGCCGGACGGCGGCGGCGTACGCGATCGCCTCGTGGTTTGATCCCTCGTCCAGTTCCGCGTCGCCGAGCAGCACGAACGTGCGGCTGTCATAGCCCTGGGCGCGCAGCCCGAGCGCGGTGCCGACGGCCAGGCCCAGCCCGTGCCCGAGCGAGCCGGTGCCGATCTCGACGCCCGGGACGAGCATCCGGTCCGGGTGGTGCCCGAGCGGGCTGTCCCAGCCGCCCATGTCGTCGAGCCACTCCTCGGGGATGAAGCCCTTGGCGGCGAGCACCGCGTAGTAGGCGGCCGGCCCGTGCCCCTTGGACAGCAGGAAGCGATCCCGGTCCGGTTCGTCAGCGGTCTCCGGCGTGACGCGTAACACTCGGTCGTAGAGAACCCAGAGCACGTCCAGAGTGGAATGCGCGCTCGGGGCGTGTTTCACGTCTCCGGTGATCCGGCTGAGCAGCCGGTGTACGGGGTGTCGGGGTGTCGTCACAGCGGTCATGCCCTCTAGGCTGCAACTTGAAGTTCACTTCAACTCAAGGAGTGCCATGGAGACGCTCACGATCGGCGAACTCTCCGCCCGCAGCGGCGTCGCCCCGTCCGCGTTGCGTTTCTACGAGCGGGAGGGGTTGATACACGCCTCCCGCACCAGCGGCAACCAGCGGCGCTACGACCGGGCCGAGCTGCGCCGCGTCTCGTTCATCAAAATCTCCCAGCAGGTCGGGGTGTCCCTGGACGAGATCCGCGACGCGCTGGCCTCCCTCCCGGAGAACCGCACCCCCACCCGGGCCGACTGGTCCCGGCTGTCCGCGAGCTGGCGCTCCCGCCTCCAGGAGCGCATCGCCGTCCTGGAACGCCTCCGCGACGAGCTGAGCGGCTGCATCGGCTGCGGTTGCCTCTCCCTGCAGAGATGCAAACTGGCCAACCCGGGCGACCGCCTGGCCGCCGGCGGCACCGGCCCCCAGCGAATCCTCAACCCCACCGCCGACTGAATCAACCCGCGCATACCGGAGAATAAGATCAAATAGTTCGGATAACCTCATCCGGCGCTGCTGGCCTGCCGATGAATCATTCAGTGACGACTGGCATTACATGGCAGCCCTATCGTGCGACGGTCCGGGTGTCCAGTCGACCACCGCCGATCTTGACGCGGTGGTGGAGAGGGCAGTCGACTACGCGGCATCGTTCGGATCCAGCTCTCTACCGCAGAAGCGAGTCGTTGGCGGAACAGGTCAAGCCGTTGATCGTGCACTCGCACTGCTGGCAGCCGTGAGCGCGGAAGGCCCGAATGCACGAAGGCCCCGCGGATGCGGGGCCCAGGGCGGGATCGGAGGTTTCCTTCCTGCCGACCATGCTTCACGTATGTGGGCCACCCGGGCGTTTCACTTCTTCGTAGCGGACGGCGCGAGGAGCTGAGGAGCCTGCACAGTTTGTTCACAACTCCCCCTCCGGGTGGGCGCGGGCGGTCAATAAGCTGCTGCGCGGCGGTCGGTGAGTCACGGGGGCACACCGGCCGAGCAGTGGGCGGCTACGGGTGAAGGTGGCGGAGCGTGGAGACGGTCGAGCGGCGGGTTCTCGTGGTCGAGGACGAGCGGGCGATCGCGGATGCGGTGGCGGCCCGGCTGCGTGCGGAGGGGTTCCGGGTCGAGGTGGTCGGGGACGGGCCGGGGGCGGTGGCCGCGGCCCGGCGGATTCCGCCTGACGTGATCGTGCTGGATGTGATGCTGCCCGGGTTCGACGGGCTGGAGGTGTGCCGGCGGATTCAGGCGGAGCGGCCGGTGCCGGTGCTCATGCTGACCGCCCGCGGTGACGAGACGGATCTGCTGGTGGGGCTGGCGGTGGGCGCCGACGACTACATGGCGAAGCCGTTCTCGATGCGGGAGCTGGCCGCCCGGGTGCACGCGCTGCTGCGGCGGGCCGACAAGGTGGCCACCGCCGCGTCGATCAAGCGGCTCGGCGATCTGGAGATCAACCAGGCGGAGCGGCGGGTGCTGCGCGGCGGGGTGGAGGTGCATCTGACGCCGACCGAGTTCGATCTGCTGGTGCATCTGGCGGGCCGGCCGCGCACCGTGCTGCCCCGGGAGCGGCTGCTGGCCGACGTGTGGGGCTGGGCGGACGCCTCCGGCACCCGGACCGTGGACAGCCACATCAAGGGGTTGCGCCGCAAGCTGGGGGCCGACCTGATCCGTACGGTGCACGGGGTCGGTTATGCCTTGGAGGTGGACCGGTGATGACGCGGGTGCACAACCTGGTCGCGCCGGTCTTCGCCTATCTGCCACGGCCGCTGGACCCGGTGCGTTCGATCAAGGCGAAGTTGTCGCTGGCGCTCGGGTTCGCCGGTGGGACGGGTCTGCTGGTGTTCCTGTGGAGCATCGACTTCTACCGGGTGGACCTGCTGTGGATCGCGATCGCGGCGGCGCTGGGCCTGGTCACGTTGCAGGTGATGGCGCACGGGGCGACGGTGCCGTTGCGGGAGATGACGGTGGCGGCGGGTGCGATGGCCCGGGGCGACTACACCCGGCGGATCCGGACGCGTTCGCAGGACGAGGTGGGTGAGCTGGCGGACGCCTTCAACCGGATGGCGGCGGATCTGGCGACCGCGGACCGGCAGCGGCGTGAACTGATCGCGAACGTCTCGCACGAGCTGCGTACCCCGATCACCGCTCTGCGGGGTGTGCTGGAGAACATCGTCGACGGGGTGGCGGCGGCCGAACCGGACACCATGCGGACCGCGCTGGCCCAGACCGAGCGGCTGAGCCGGCTGGTGACCGATCTGCTCGATCTGTCCCGGTTGGACGCCGGGGTCACGCCGATGCGGCTGGAGCCGATCGAGGTGCCGGAGTTCCTGGACGGGGTGGTCCGGGAGGCCCGGGTGAACGCCGGCGGCACCGGGCACGACGTGTCGTTCGTCGTGTCGGCGCCGCGGCTGGTGCTGCCCGGGGACCGGGAGCGGTTGCATCAGGTGTTCGCGAACCTGCTGGACAACGCGGCCCGGCACAGCCCGCCGGGCGGGACGGTGACGGTTCGGGCCGAGCGCCGCGACGACCAGGTGGTGTTCGCCGTCGTCGATCAGGGTGACGGGATTCCGGCCGCCGATCGGGAGCGGGTGTTCGAGCGGTTCACCCGGGGTGAGCGGGCCACCGGCGGAGGCACCGGGCTGGGCCTGGCGATCGCCCGCTGGGTGGTCCAGTTGCATCGGGGCACCATCGCGGTGGTGGAGCCGGGCGATCAGCGCGGTTGTCACATCCAGGTGCGACTTCCCCGGTAGATGTTGACAAACGGCCTGGGGCGGACAGACTGCCGAACATGGCCGTCGATCCGCCCCCGCGCCCGCGCACCCGGGTGGTGCTGGCCGACGCCGCGGGCCGGCGCGGCGGCACCGACCGCAGCCGTGCCGATCTGGCCGAGCAGACCCCGGTCGGTGAGGCGCTGGTCAAGGGTCTGATGCGGGCTCAGCTGGCGCTCGCGTTGCGGCTGTCGCTGGTGGTGGTCGCCGGGTTGGGGACGCTGCCGCTGCTGTTCGTGGCGGCGCCGGCTGTCGGCGGGTTCACCGTGTTCGGCATCCATCTGCCGTGGCTGCTGCTCGGGCTGTTGTCGTTCCCGTTCCTGGTCGCGGTGGGCGCCGCCTATGTGCGCTGGGCGGAACGCAACGAGCAGGACTTCGCGGCGCTGATCCGCAGGCCGGAGCAGTGAACCCGTACCTGGCGCCGGGCCTGGTCGTGGTGCTGCTGCTGACCGTGGCGATCGGCGCGTACGGCCTGCGTTTCGCCCGGACCACCTCGGATTTCCTGGTCGCCTCGCGTTCGGTCAGCCCGTCCTGGAACGCCGCCGCGATCAGCGGTGAGTACCTGTCCGCCGCCTCGTTCCTGGGGGTGGCCGGGCTGGTGCTGCGGTACGGCGTGGACGTGCTCTGGTATCCGGTCGGATTCGCGGCCGGCTATCTGGCTCTGCTGCTGTTCGTGGCGGCACCGCTGCGCCGGTCCGGGGCGTTCACCCTGCCCGATTTCTGCCAGGTGCGGCTGGGGTCGACCGGGCTGCGCCGGCTGGCGACCGGGTTCGTGCTGTTCATCGGCTGTCTCTACCTGCTGCCACAGTTGCAGGGGGCGGGGCTGACGTTCGCCACGCTCACCGGTGAGTCGTACATCTGGGGTGCTCTGGTCGTCGGTGTGGTGGTGACCGGGAACGTGGCGTTCGGCGGGATGCGCGCGATCACCTTCGTGCAGGCGTTCCAGTACTGGCTGAAGTTGACCGCGCTGGCCGTGCCGATGGTGTTCCTGATCCTGCAGTGGCAGTCCGACGGCCGTCCGGCGGTGACGCCGCCACAGGGTGCGGTGTTCCACAGCGCGACGACGGTGACCGTGCAGCAGGACGCGGTGCTGGACGGGACGGTCGAGGTCCAGGCCGGAGAGACTCTGCGGTACGCGGCCGGGGCCGCCGTCCCGACGGTGAGCACTGTGGACGCCGAGTTCGGCGACGCGTGGCTGCTGCCCGGCCAGGACGGACTCTTCACCACCTATTCGCTCATCCTCGCCACGTTCCTCGGCACCATGGGGCTCCCGCACGTGCTGGTCCGGTTCTACACGAACCCGGACGGCGCCTCGGCCCGGCGCACCACCCTGGTGGTCCTCGCGATGGTCGGTCTCTTCTACTTCCTTCCCACGTTGTACGGGGTACTGGGCCGGATCTACACACCGCAGCTCCTGATGACCGGCAACACCGACGCGGTGGTGCTGCTGCTGCCGGAGGCGGCGCTCGGTGGCGGGCACCTGGGCCGGCTGCTCGGCGCCCTGGTCACCGCGGGCGCGCTGGCCGCCTTCCTGTCCACCTCGTCCGGCCTGCTCACCAGCGTCGCCGGGGTGATCTTCACGGATGTGCTGCGGCCGGGGCGCAACGGTTCGATCCGGGACTTCCGGATCGCGACGGTGCTGGCCGCGGTGGTGCCGACCGGGCTGGCCCTGTTCGTGTCCGACATGGACGTGTCCCGGGTGGTGGGGCTGGCGTTCGCGGTGGCGGCGTCCAGTTTCTGCCCGCTGCTGGTGCTGGGCATCTGGTGGCGGGGGCTGACCGCGGCCGGGGCGATCGCCGGGCTGGTCGTCGGTGGTGGCGCGGCGGTGGCGTCGGTGCTGGTGACCGTGCTGGGGCCGACCCTGCACGTGCGGATCGCCGAGTTCGTGGAGCAGCCGGCGGCGTGGACCGTACCGCTGGCGTTCCTGGTGATGGTGGGTGTCTCGCTGGTGACCGGCCGCCGGGTGCCCTCGGATGTGGGTGCCACCATGCTGCGCCTGCACGCCCCGGAGTCGCTGCGCAGTTGACGTGTGCCGATCCGCGGCTCGAAACGAGCCGCAGATCGGCACGCGAGCTGACCCCGGCCACGGCTATTTAAGGATGTTTAAGGTTGCGTGCCCATCCGGCCCTGAACCCCGGCTCGTATGACCGGGCATGAGACGCACCTACAAGCGGCCGGGCAGTGGCATCAGCGGACGTAACAAGAAGATCGTGATCGGCCTCGTGACGGCTGCCGTCGTCGGCGGCGGCTTGGCGGTGGGCACCGGGCTCAGCAGCGCCTCCACCAACACCTTCTGTGACGGCCAGGCGCAGGCGATCCGGAACAACGAGAAGTTCATCGCCGACCAGCGGGCCAACCCGAACGCGCAGACCGACGCGATCATCGCGAACCGGGAAGCCGTGATCAAGCAGATCAACCTGCAGATGAAGGCCGGCGGCTGCGACGTCGCCGACGTGCCGGTGGCCCAGCCGACGACGGCCGCGCCGACCACCCCGCCCGCGGCTCAGCCCCCGGCGAACAACGGCGGCAACAACGGCGGTGGCGGCAACAACAACGGTGGCGGCAACAACGCCGGCGGCAACAACGGCGGTGGCGCCACCGGTGACGTGGTCTGCGCCGGCTCGACGGTGACCCTCTCCGGGGAGGGTGGCGCCCCGGCGGCGTCCAGCGGCACCCACCCGATCGGCACCCGTCTGAAGGTCACCAACCTCGACAACAACAAGGCCATCACGGTCACCGTGTCGAGCGTGTCGGGGAGCTGCGTCCTGCTGAACAACGCGGCCTTCGAAGAGGTCCGCGAGCCCGGCAAGTTCCTGATCCGGCGCGCCGTGATCGAGCGGGTGGGCTGATCCGGTCCGGGCGGTCCGGCTGTACCGGACCGCCCACCCGGCGGTTACGTTCGATGACATGAGCGTGCCGGAACAGCGACGACCCGACACCGCGGCGATGTCGCTCCACGGGCTCATCAAGCGCTTCGACACACGGCTGGCGGTCTCCGGGGTGAGCCTGGAGGTGCCGGCCGGTTCCTTCTTCGGCCTGCTGGGCCCCAACGGGGCCGGGAAGACCACCACCCTCTCCATGGCGGTGGGCCTGTTGCGGCCCGACGCGGGCCGGGCGACATTACTGGGGTACGACGTCTGGCACTCCCCCGCCGAAGCGAAAGCCCTGGTCGGGGTGCTCCCCGACGGGGTGCGGATGTTCGACCGGCTGAGCGGCCCGGAGCTGCTCGCCTACCACGGCCTGCTGCGCGGCATGCCCGCCGGCACCGTCGACCAGCGCGCCCGTGACCTGCTCGAAGTGCTGGAGCTGGGCAGCGGCAACCGGACCCTGGTGGTCGACTACTCGGCCGGCATGAAGAAGAAGATCGGTCTGGCCTGCGCGCTGCTGCACGCGCCCCGGCTGCTGGTGCTGGACGAGCCGTTCGAGGCGGTCGACCCGGTGTCCGCGGCGCTGATCAGGGACATTCTTCAGCGGTACGTGTCCGGCGGCGGGACCGTCGTGTTCTCCAGCCACGTGCTCGAAGTCGTCGAACGGCTCTGCTCGCACGTGGCGATCATGTCGGACGGTGTGCTGCGGATGACCGGGACGCTGGCCGAGGTCCGGGGCGACCGCCCACTCCAGGACGTCTTCGTCCAGGTGGTCGGCGGCCGGGTGGCGACCGGGTCGGAGCTGGCGTGGCTCTAGGCGCCACCGTGTGGCCGTTCGTCCGGCTCAAACTGCGGATCACCGCGAACAGCCTGCGCGACCGGCCCGCCCGGATCGTGATGTTCGTGCTCGGCGTGATCGCCGCGTGCGGCTTCGCCGTTCTCGGCTACGCGATGTTCGCGCTGCCCGGAGTGCTCGGCCGGCCCGGCATCGCGGAGATCCTCTTCCCGTTCGGGGGAGCGGTGCTCGTACTCGGCTGGGTCTTCCTGCCGTTGCTCTTCTTCGGTGTCGACAACACCCTCGATCCGGCCCAGTTCGCGCTGCTGCCGCTGCGCCGGCCGACCCTGATCGCGGGCATGGCCACCGCCGCCCTGGTCGGCGTGCCCGCGCTGGCCACCCTGGCGGCCACATCCGGCACGGTGCACACGGCCGGCTCGCTCGGCGGTCCGGCGGCGGCACTCGCCGGGCTGACCGGAATCCTGTCCGGGCTGCTCCTGTGCGTGGTGCTGAGCCGTGCCGTGATCAGCGCGTTCGCCACCGCGCTGCGCTCCCGCCGGGCCCGGGACCTGGCCACCATCCTGCTGGCCGTGGTGGCCGCGTCGATCGGGCCACTCGAACTGACCCTGCTCGGGCTGCTCGACCGGGCGGACTGGTCGGCGGTCGAGGCGATCGCCGAGGTGACCGGGTGGACGCCGTTCGGTGCGCCGTACACGATGGGTCTCGATGTCGCGCGGGGGCGGGCGTGGACCGTACCGCTGAAGCTGTTGATCGTCCTGACCACGGTGACCGGCCTGCTCCTCTGGTGGGGCCGCACGCTGGAACAGGCGATGGTCGGCGCCTCGGGCGCCGGCCCGGCCCGGACCGGATCGCCGGACACCCGCGGCCCGGTCGCCCAGCTGCTGTTCCGCTGGTGGCCACGGACCCGGTTCGGTGCGCTGACCGCCCGCGAGACGCGGTACTGGTGGCGGGAGACGCGGCGGCGCGCCGCCCTGGTCACCCTGGCGATGGCCGGGGTCTTCCTGCCGCTGTCGACGGCGTTCGCGGGCGGTGGCCTGGGCGCGACCGGTTTCGGTTTCATGGTCGGCGCCATCGCGCCGATCGGACTGGCCAACCAATTCGGGTACGAGGGGAGCGCCTACGCCACCAACGTGGCCACCGGGATTCCAGGCCGGTTGGAGGTGCACTCCCGGGCCGCCGCGCACGCCGTGTTCACCGTGCCGTTGCTGCTGCTGGTGGCTATCGTGACCGGTCTGGTGGCGGGCGGGCCGGAGACGATCGCGGCCCAGTTCGGCACCATGCTGGCGACCTACGGGGTGGGCCTGGCCCTGGTGCTGCCGATCTCGGTGCGGGCCGCCTACTCCCTGCCGGACACCAGCGGCCCGTTCGCGCTCTCCTCCGGCGGGGGCCTCAGCAAGTCGCTACCCGGGATAGCCGCACTGTTCGGCGCGATGCTCGGAGCCCTGCCGGTGGTGCTGATGGCCTGGCAGTGGCCGTGGACGGCTCTGCCGGTGGGCGTGCTCTACGGCGGCGCGGCCTACCTGCTCGGCGCCCATCTGGCCGGCCGTCTCCTGGACCGCCGGATGCCGGAACTCCTGGCCGCGGTCACCCCACGCTAGGGAGCCTCCGCGGGACGGTCATGACGAGGGCCGGCCGACCGGCCGGGATCCGCTGCGAGTCGCCGGCGCCCGATTGACCTGGGCCGGGCGCAGGCCGTCCCGGCGGACGAAGATGCGCCGGCGCTGGAGCGCGGTGCCGGTCTGGTCCAGCACGTAGCCGTCCAGCCAGATCCACCCGTCGTAGGTGATCCGCGGATCGACCCGGATCACCCGGAACGTCAGTGCCCGGTCATGGGAGAACTGCACACTCGCATCGGGGCCGACGTGGACGACGTCACCCGGACGGAGCACCACCTGCACCATCCTTCGAACATAGTTGTTGATCAATAAATGTGGATGATGCGGTGCACAATCTGTAATCGGGAGAATGATCGGATGAACTTCGATGAGCCGGGTGGCCAGATCCACTCCACCGATCCGTTCGCGGTTCCGGAACCGGAGAAGTCACCGGTCCGCCGGTTGCGCGGGCGTCTCGCGGCGCCGGTGACGCTGTGGACCGCGCCCGGTCCGGCCGGGTTGACCGTCTCCTCCGCGCTGGTCGCCGACGGGGATCCGGGCCGGGTGCTCGGCCTGATCGACGAGGAGAGCGACTTCTTCGACGCGGTCAGCGCGGCCGGCCGGTTCGCGGTGACCCCACTGACCCCGGACGACAGGCAGCTCGCCGACCGGTTCGCCGGACTGTTCCCGGCGCCGGGCGGGCTGTTCGCCGGTGGCGACTGGACCGATACCGAGTACGGCCCGGTGCCCGCGGCAGCCGGCACCTGGGCGGGTTGCCGACTCGACTCGACTCGCCCGTGCGGGTGGGCGCTGCTCCTCGACGGGGTGATCGAAACCGTCCGGACCGGCACGATCGGGACACCTCTGATCCACTATCGGGGGAGGTACACCGAACTCGGCTGACTGCCGCTCAGCGCAGTCAGACGGCCACTCAGCGCAGACCGCGACCAGCGAACCGTGACACGGCTCACTCCTTCGTACGGTGCCGGAAAGGTCCGCCCCCACGAAGGTGGTGAATATTCCGTGCCGGCATCCGCCGAGAAATACCTCGAAGTGCAGCGCTCCGAGGAGTTCGCTCAACTACGCCACCGGCTGCGTCGTTACATCTTCCCGACGACGGTCGCGTTCATCGTCTGGTACTCGCTCTACGTGCTGCTCTCCGCGTACGCGCGGGACTTCATGGCCGTCAAGCTGATCGGCAACGTCAACGTCGCGCTGATCTTCGGCATTCTCCAGTTCGTCTCCACCTTCCTGATCGCCTGGCACTACTCGCGGTACGCCGCCAAGGAGCTGGATCCGCTGGCCGACAAGGTCTACGAGGGCCTGGAGAACGGCACCGCCGAGGCCACCACCGACGGGGGTAAGGCCTGATGGCGCCGGAACTGTTCGCCGCCGAGGCCTCGGCCAGCGGCTCGCGCTCCCTGACCATCACGCTGTTCCTGGTCTTCGTGGTGATCACCCTGGGCATCACCATCTGGGCCAGCCGGCAGACCAAGACGGCCACCGACTTCTACGCCGGCGGCCGGCAGTTCTCCGGTTTCCAGAACGGCATGGCGATCGGCGGCGACTACATGTCGGCGGCGTCCTTCCTGGGCATCGCCGGCCTGATCGCGCTGTACGGCTACGACGGCTTCCTCTACTCGATCGGCTTCCTGGTCGCCTGGCTGGTGGCGCTGCTGCTGGTCGCCGAGTTCCTGCGCAACTCGGGCCGGTTCACGATGGCCGACGTGCTGGCCTTCCGGATGCGCCAGCGCCCGGTCCGTACCGCGGCCAGCGTCTCCACCATCGTCGTGTCGATCTTCTACCTGATCGCTCAGATGGTCGGCGCGGGCGCGCTGGTCTCACTGCTGCTCGGCATCAAGCCGGACACCACGTTCCTGGGTATGGACGCGAACACCGCCAAGATCGCCACGATCATCCTGGTCGGCGCGCTCATGATCATCTACGTGACGGTCGGCGGCATGAAGGGCACTACGTACGTCCAGATCGTCAAGGCCTTCATGCTGATGGGCGGCGCCCTGATCATGGTGCTGCTGGTCCTGGCGCACTACAAATTCAACCTGTCCGCCCTGCTCGGCGCCGCCGCCGACCAGTCCGGCAAGGGCAGCGCCTTCCTCGAACCCGGGCTCCGGTACGGCGTGGAGACAGCCGGCGACGCGGCCAAGACGTTCTACAGCAAGATGGACCTGCTCTCGCTGGGCCTCGCGCTGGTGCTCGGCACGGCCGGCCTGCCGCACATCCTGACCCGGTTCTACACCGTGCCGACCAGCCGGATCGCGCGTAAGAGCGTGCTCTGGGCGATCGGCATCATCGGCACGTTCTACCTGTTCACCCTGGCCCTCGGCTTCGGCGCGGCGGCCATGGTGGGCGGCACCGCGATCACCGAGCAGGACAAGGCCGGCAACACCGCGGCCCCGCAGCTGGCCCAGCGGCTCGGCCTCGACTACCTCGGTGGCGAGACCGGTGGCGCGATCATGCTGGCGGTCATCGCGGCGGTCGCCTTCGCCACCATCCTGGCCGTGGTCGCCGGGCTCACCCTGGCCTCGTCGTCGAGCCTCGCGCACGACTTCTACGCCAGCGTGATCAAGCGGGGCAACGCCTCCGAGCGGGACGAGGTCCGGGTCGCCCGGTACTCCGCCCTGCTCATCGGCGCGGTCTCGATCGCCCTGTCGATCTTCGCGCAGAGCCTGAACGTCGCCTTCCTGGTGGCACTGGCCTTCGCGGTGGCGGCCTCGGCGAACCTGCCGGCCATTCTCTACAGCCTGTTCTGGCGGCGGTTCAACACCGCGGGCGCGCTCTGGTCCATCTACGGTGGCCTGGGTTCCGCGGTGATCCTGGTGTTCTTCTCGCCGGTGGTGTCCGGCTCGGCCACCGCGATGTTCCCGGACTCGGACTGGCACTTCTTCCCGCTGTCCAACCCGGGCATCATCTCGATCCCGCTCGGCTTCTTCTTCGGCTGGCTCGGCACCGTCCTGTCCAAGGAGACCGACCCGGAGAAGTACGCGGAGCTGGAGGTCCGGTCGCTGACCGGGCACGGCGCGCACTGACCTCTGGGCACTGACGGTGGGAGATGCGTGACGACGCCGTCACGCATCTCCCACCTTCGTGCCGATGCCTGCCCGAGCGCACGGATCTACGCTCGGCACTCCGTAGTCTGGGATACATGTCAGCCACCACCAATCCCAGCGGCAACTCCTCCGGACGAGCGTCCGTGCCCGGGCCCGGGCGTCCCGATCGGGATCTTCCCCCGCGCGGTGGTGACGGCATGGGCCCCGGCGGCCGTCCGCCCGGCGGCACCGGCCGCTCCTACGGCGGCGGGGGCGGTCGCCGCCCGCAACCCCGGTGGGGCCGGATCGCACTGGTCGCCGGTGTCGTCGTGCTGGTGCTGGCCCTGGTCGGCGGTGTCGTCGCCTGGGGTTACGTCTCCGGCCTGGACGACAACCTGAAGCGGACCAACGCCTTCGGCGAGATCACCACCGAGCGCCCCGGCAAGGCCGTCGAGGGCGCCATGAACATCCTGCTGGTCGGCACCGACTCCCGGGACCCGGACGCCAAGCAGGACCAGGCGAACCAGTGGCGCGCGGACACGCTGATCCTCATGCACGTGCCGTCCGACCACAAGTCCGCGCAGCTCATCTCGATCCCCCGGGACCTGTGGGTGGTCATCCCGCGCGACAACAACGCGGCGTGCGGCGACGGCAGCCGGGCGAAGATCAACGCGGCGTTCGCCTTCGGCGGCATCCCCCGCGCGGTCCGCACCGTCGAGTGCATGACCGACGTGCGCGTCGACCACGTCGCGGCGATCGACTTCGGCGGCTTCAAGGAGGTCACCGACGCGCTCGGCGGTGTCGACCTCTACGTGGAGCAGGACACCACGTCCATCCACAAGCCGTTCCGTGAGTTCAAGAAGGGCATGATGCACATGGATGGTGCGCAGGCCCTGGACTGGGTGCGTCAGCGCAAGCAGTTCCCGCGCGGCGACTTCGCCCGGATGCAGCACCAGCAGGATTTCCTGAAAGCGCTGATGGACAAAGCAGCGAGTAGTGGAACGCTCACCAATCCGGTCAAGCTGAACGGTTTCCTGAGTTCGGTCACCGAGGCCGTCACGGTCGACGAGACCTTCTCCCTGAAGGACATGGCGCTGGAGTTCCGCAGCCTTCGCGGCGAGAACCTCACCTTCCTGACCAGCCCGAACAACGGCAGCGAAACCATCAACGGACAGTCCGTAGTCGTTTCCGACCGGGAGAAGGCATTGGCGCTCTACAAAGCCGTGGCCGACGACAAAATGGACGAATGGATGAAGGCCAACCCGACGAAGAAGAAGTAGCACGACCTGTCAAGGAACTGTGACTTCATTCCGAAACGTAAAAGTCCTTCAGTTGTCCAGAAAGTGTCCGTAAGGTGATGCAGCCCCTGATCCCCGTCCATGGAGTGCTGCATGACCGTCACGGCCGATCGGCAGTCGCCGACGGGGACCGGGCTGGATCCCGCACCCGCCCCGCCGGCACCGCCGAAGGAACGTAAGCGGCGTTCCCCGCTCTGGGCCAAGCTCTCCATCGGGCTCGGGGCGGTCCTGATGGTGGCCGGCGGCG
Organism: Actinoplanes sp. G11-F43; assembly: GCF_050589265.1. Classification (NCBI taxonomy): domain Bacteria; kingdom Bacillati; phylum Actinomycetota; class Actinomycetes; order Micromonosporales; family Micromonosporaceae; genus Actinoplanes; species Actinoplanes sp. G11-F43. The sequence goes on along the minus strand of NZ_JBNZCE010000021.1, from coordinate 86,478 downwards.
GTGGCGTGGCCGCGACGAAACTGGTCGTCCACGAGGCCACCGAGACGATCGCGGTGACCGACCTGACCGGCGAGGCCAAGAAGACGGTCGAGGAGGGCGGCGGCACCGACCTCGAAGGCCCGATCGACATGCTGTTGATGGGCGTGGACGCCCGGGCCCGCTGGGCGGCGGACTCGGTCCACGCCGACACCATCATCATCCTGCACATCCCGGCCAGCCACGATCAGGCGTACCTGATCTCGGTCCCGCGCGACACCGAGGTCGAAGCCCCGGCGTTCGAGCCCAGCAAGTACGGCGGCGGCACGGTGAAGGCCACCGAGGCGTTCTACTGGGGCGCCCAGAACGGGGCCGGCTGGGGCGGCGGCGCGCAACTGCTCGCCAAGACGCTGAAGAAGAGCACCGGGATCAGCTTCGACGGCGCCGGGATCATCAACTTCGGCGGTTTCAAGAACGTGATCGACGAGCTCGGCGGCGTCCGGATGTGCGTCGACCAGCAGGTCACCTCCAAGCACATCGTGTACGTCGAGGGAAAGCCGCTGTATCTGGCCGACGCCCGCAAGACCGGTAAGACCCGGAAGCCGGTCGTGCACAAGGTCGGATGCCGGGACATGGCGGGCTGGGAGGCGCTCGACTACGCCCGTCAGCGTTACGGCCTGAAGAACGGTGACTACGACCGGCAGCGGCACCAGCAACAGCTGATCAAGGCGATGGCGACGAAGGCCACCTCCGGCGGCATCCTCGGCAACCCGCTCAAGGTCGGCTCGCTGGTCAAGACGGCCGGCAAGTCGCTGGTGCTGGACACCGGCGACATCCCGATCGAGGACTTCGTGCTCGGGCTCACCGACGTGGCGGCCGCCGACATGGTCCTGCTGCGCACCAACAGCGGCACGTTCTCCGGGAACTCGGCCGGTCGCGAGGTCTTCAACGACATCAGCAAGCAGATGTTCGAGGCGGTCAAGAACGACAAGCTCGACGAGTTCGTCCTCGACCACCCCGAAGTGGTAGCCAGCGAGAAGTAATACCCCCTTCCAACCACCCCGACCCCCGCCCCTGAAACGGACCAAAGACGGGCCTAGGCTGATTCCGTGTTCGGACCTCAGGTACCAAGCGTCACCGCTGACCAAGTAGAAGCCGGCGTCTACCTCCTCGACGTGCGCGAGGACAACGAGTGGGAGGCCGGCCACGCGCCCGGCGCGCACCACCTGCCGATGATGGAGGTGCCGGCCCGGATGGCCGAGGTGCCCACCGACGGCGAGGTGGTCGTGGTGTGCCGGGCCGGCGGCCGCTCCGGCCAGGTCGTGGCCTATCTGATGAACAACGGCTGGGACAACGTGCGCAACCTGGACGGCGGCATGCAGTCCTGGGCCGCCCTCGGTAAGGATGTGGTGACCGACAACGGTCAGCCGGCCCGGGTGCTGTGACCGACCGGTACCGCCCGCTCGTCTTCGCCCACCGTGGTGGCGCGGACGCCCTGCCCGAGCACACCCTCGGGGCCTATCTGCGCGCCCTGGACGAGGGTGCCGACGGCGTCGAGTGCGATGTCCGGCTCTCCCGGGACGGGCATCTGGTCTGTGTGCACGACAGCAAGCTGGAACGCACCAGCGACGGCCGGGGCCGGGTCAGCACCAAGACGCTGGCCGAGCTGAACGAGCTGAACTTCGGCTCCTGGCATCCCGGCTACCCGGCCGACGCGGCGCTGCCCGACCTGTCCCGGCTGCTCACCCTGGAACGGCTGCTGGACGTGCTGCGCTCCAGCGGGCGACCGGTGAAGCTGCTGATCGAGACCAAACATCCGTCCCGGTACGGCGCGGAGGTGGAGCGCCGGCTGGTCAAGCTGCTGCGCCACCACGGGCTGGCCGACCCCAAGCCGGACGACGACGTACAGATCACGGTGATGTCGTTCGCGGCGCTCGCGCTGCGCCGGGTCCGGGCCCAGGCGCCCACCCTGCCGACCGTCTACCTGATGGAGATGACGCCGCCCGGGGTGGGCCGCGGCCGGCTGCCGTTCGGCGCGCGGACCGCCGGTCCCGGTGTCGAGCTGATCCGGGCCAAGCCGGCGCTGCTGCCTGCACTCAAGGCGGCCGGGCACCGGACGTACGTCTGGACCGTCAACGAACCGGAGGATCTGAGCCTGGTCCTGGAGCACCGCGTGGACGGTGTGATCACCGACCGTCCCCGTTTCGTGCTGGACCAGCTCGACGCGATGTGAGCTGCACCACTACAGCTGGCCGCACTCAAGGATCCGCTTAGGTTCGTCTGCACAAATCCCGGCGGACGAGGCAAACTCGCAGGCATGCCGGCCCGTCCCGACTATGCGGCCCTGACCCGGGGTCAGATCGCGATCCTCGATCGTGTCGACTCCGGTGACGCGGGGCTGGACGTGCTGGAGCAGCTCGTCCAGCTGACCGACGACGTGCTCGGGGCTCGGGGCGTCGGATTCGCCGAGTACGCGGAGGACCACGGCCGGATCATCGCGGCCACCGGGGTGTACTCGCCCGCGATCGGGCGCCGGGTGGCGAAAGCGTCGGTCCACGACGAGTTCGCCGGACTGATCGACGGCGGTGACCCGCGGCACATGCTGGGCGCCCGATGTGCCAGCGGCGGCACGGCGATCGGCTCCCTCCACGTCTACCTGGACGCCACGTCCGGCGGGCCCGAGCACCTCGCCGTGCTGGAGCTGCTGGCCGCCTTCATCGGCCGGGTCTACCACCTGCGGTCCGGCCTGCCGACGCACGGCGAACCGGCACCCGAGGAGGTCCGCCGGAACGCCGGCCGGGACCTGTGGCTCGCGGTCACCAGCCACGAGCTGCGCACCCCGGTCACCGCGATCAAGGGCTACGCGGACACCCTCACCACCCATTGGGAGAGTCTGGGCGAGGACGGCCGCCGCGAGGCGGTCCGGGTGGTCGGCGCCCGGGCCGGTGAGCTGGCCCGGCTGGTGGACCGGCTGCTCTCCGTCGCCAGCGAGGAGGACGGCGCGGTGGGCGCCTCCCCGGCCGGCCCGTTCGATCTGGTGGAGGCACTGCGTGAGGCGGCCGGTGAGCTGCCCGGCGATCTGCGCGCGCGGCTGCTGCTGACCGACCTGCCGGAGGACCTGCCCAAGGCGTACGGCAGCCGCGACTCGATCGCCACCATCCTGACCGAGCTGGCCACCAACGCCGAGAAGTACTCGGATCCGGACAGCACCGTCGAGGTGTGCGCCGGGGCGGACGACGACACGCTGCGGTTCCGGGTCGCCGACCGGGGCGGGGGCATCGCGCCGGAGCACGTCGAGCACGCCTTCGACCGCTACTGGCAGGCCGACTCCGGGCATCACCGGGCCGGCGCCGGACTCGGGCTCTACCTGGTCCGACGCCTGGTCGAAAGCCAGCACGGCTGGGTCTCGCTGCGCCCCCGGGAGGGTGGCGGGACGGTGGCCGAGGTCCGCCTGCCCCGCGCCTGAGTCTCCTTCTTACGGGTGGTGGGTGGGGCGGTCGGATGGGGCCCATGTCACCGGCTTCCCTCCGGGACCGCTTACGCTGGTTCCCCGTGAGCAAGCGTCGCAAGTCCCGCGAAACCGCCCCGAAGACGAAGGTGCGCGACATCTTCGTCGCCCGCCCGTTCGAGGGCCTGGCCGACGAGCCGGAGTGGGTCGCCCTTCGAGAACTGGTCCCGGCCGCCTCCGCGCCGCTGACCCTCAAGCCGGAGATCGCCGCGGAGTACGGTGACCGCCCGGTGACCCTCTCCACGGTGCTGCCGATGGCCTGGCCGGCGATGTCCCGCCGGGACGGGCAGGTCTTCATCGGTCTCCAGCGGCACGTCCAGTCCGGTGACGTCTCCCGTGACCTGGCCGTGGCCATCCTGGCCGCCCTGGCCACCGAGCCCGGCGGCACCGTCGCGGTGCCCTCCCTGCCCGGTGAGGGCCTGCGCCTGCAGGACATCCTGGCCGACGGCCCGCTGGACGTCACCATGCACGAGGGCTTCGAGTACTGGCTGGACGCCGAGCAGATGCAGGACGCCACCGTGACGGCGTCGCTGGAGCGGGCCAACGCCTCGATCTACCCGACCGTGCGGCTGGCGGCGGCCAAGGCCGCCTACTGGTGCCGGGTGGCCGCCGACAAGAGCCACGTCCGCTGGGTGCTGGGCGAGCCGGAGGACAAGGCGCTGGACGCCCTGGCCCGACTGTCCGCCGCCGGTGATCTGCTGCTCGGTGAGGGCACCAAGTTCGCCGGGATGTTCCGGGCGCACGGCCTGCTGGTGCCGGTCTGGGACGTGCCGGGTGAGCCGGAGGGGACCGAGTTCGAGGGTCCGCTGGCCGACTTCGCCAAGCGCTACCAGGACATCCTGGCCGTCGACGAGCCCTTGGACGCCGCCGCCCGGCGCGCCAAGCAGGGCCTGATCGGCCGCCAGCTCACGCTGCGCTGATCGTCACCCGTACCCGGGCAACGGGTTTGATCTCACCGCAACGGGTCGCGCTGGATGGGGCAACTCATGCAGCGTGGCCCGCCACGGCCCGAGCCCAGCTCGGAGCCGCTGATCCGGACCACCTCGATGCCGGCCCGCTCCAGCTGCGCGTTGGTCTCCACGTTGCGCTCGTAGGCGACGCAGAGGCGCGGCGCGATGGCCAGGGTGTTGTTGCCGTCGTCCCACTGCTCGCGCTCGGCGGTGACCGGGTCGAGGCCGGTGTCGATCACCCGCAGCCGGTCGATGCCCATCGCCGCGGCGGCCACCTCCAGGAACGGGCCCGGTCCGCGCACCGACAGCTCGCCGTCCGGGCCGCCGGTGACGGTCCAGGCCTGCAGGCTGTCGGCGAGGTTCGGGTACATCACCACCGCGTCGGCGTCCACCATGGTGCAGACGGTGTCCAGGTGCATGGTGGCGCGTTCCTGGGCGATCGGCACGGCCAGCACGGTGTGCGCGAGCCCGGCGGCGATGACCCGCTGGGCGAGCCGCTCGGCGCCGGCCGGTGTGGTCCGCTCACCGACGCCGATCGCCAGCACCCCGGGGGCCAGCACCAGCACGTCACCGCCCTCGACGTGCTCCAGCGACGGGTCGAAGAGCAGTTCGGCGCCGGCGAACCGGGGGTGGTGCCGGTAGATCGCGTGGGTGAGGGTGGTCTCCCGGCGGCGGGCCCGCATCGCCAGGCTGGTGACCGCCGGCCGATCCCCCACCCAGACCGAGGAGTCCCTGGTGAAGAGCAGGTTGGGCAACGGGTCGATGACGAACTCGTGCCGGTCCATCATCGCGTAGACCAGGCCGGAGCCGCCCGGCTTGATCTCCTCGTGGGCCAGGCCGGCGACCAGCACCTCGGCCAGCCGGGTCGGGTCCTGGTCGGCCAGGTAGTCGGCGACGGTGGCCCGCAGGGCGTCACCGAGGCGGCGGTGGGACAGCACGCCGGCGGTGAGCTCGGCCCGCGCCGCCGGCACGGTCAGCGTCTCGGCGAGCAGATCACCCAGGTAGAGCACCTCGACACCACGGTCGCGGAGGGCCTCGGCGAACGCGTCGTGCTCCTCCTGCGCGCGGCTGACCCAGGGGATCCCGTCGAAGAGGAGCGAGTCGTTGTTACGTGGGGTCAGTCGTGCGAGCTCCGCGGCCGGACGATGCAGCAGCACAGTACGGAGGCGGCTGACTTCACTGTCGACGTACACGGTCTCGAACCTATCCCGTACCGAGCGCTATCGGACTGTGACGTTGAGACTAGATCTTGAGACACCCATGCATCGACCCCGGACGCGGGTTAGCTTGTGATGGTGTGATGCACCATCCGAAAGAAGAAGTTGTCGTGAATATGGCATTCATCCACACTCATTCCCCTTTCTTTCCTACCCGTCGCCCTGTTCCGTGAGGGCCTAAGCACGTACGGTAGTTGGAAAAGAAGGCCCAACTTGACCTTTTGCCGGAGGTCGCAGTGTCTGTCTTCCCCGCCCGCTCCGCGCTGCCCGCGCACTCCCAAGCCCTCACGCCCGTCGACCGACACCATCCGTCGCCCCTCATGGAGGACACGCAACGGATGCCGACGCCGGCCGAGTGGGCCCGCCGCCGCCGAGCCGAACGCGGCGCCCGCCGCATCGAGGCCGCCGGGGCGCGAGCCCTCACCCGACTGGACCGTCTCGGGCCCAACTGGCACATCGTCGACTGGCCGCGCACCGACGTCTCCCAGTCGTACTACGAGCCGAACCCCGCCGACGAGCGGGCCGGATTCCTCGCGATCGGCCCCGGTGGCATCTACGCGGTGAGCGTGGTCGACCACGGCCGGTCCCGCGTCCTGATCGCCGGTGACGTGGTCCAGGTCAACGGCAAGCGCCCGGAGTACATCTCCGAGGCCCGCCGGGACGCCCGCCGGGCCGCCAAGGCGATCTCCGCCGTCGTCGGGCTCTCCGTCCCGGTGACCGCGGTGCTCACCTTCGTCGGCAACGGCGTGATCAGCGTCCATGGCCTGCCGAAGGACTGCCTGATCTCCACCGACAAGGAGCTCGACCGCCTGCTGATCGCCGGCGGGGCGAAGATCTCCCCGGCCACCGCGAGCAAACTGTCCGCGGTCGCCCACCACCCGGGCACCTGGTCGAACGCTCCCTGGCGGCCCAGTCACGACTACTCTTCGTACGGTAACGGACAGACGGCCGCTGACAAGCGGCTGAGCCGCCGGTAACGTTCCTTGCGAGCCGTCGATGGCCGGCGTTTCCGACGCCGGCCGTCGACGCACGAGGAGCGAGGAGGAGCCCGGTGGCACATGTTGAGCTCTCCCTCTCGGGAGCGTTCGTCCCCCAGGCCCGCACACCGTCGGACGCCGAGTTCGTCACCAGTGTCGAGCGCTGGAGCACGACGGTCGCGGTGGCCGACGAGCCGTGCCTGGTCATCGATGTCGACGGCTCGATACTCGCGGTGTCGCCGTCCGGCAGCGAGCTGCTCGGCCTGGGCAAACCCGCCGAGGCACTGGGCCGGCGGCTGGGCGACGCGCTGCACCTGCTCGATTTCACCGCGGGCGCCGGCCGGCTCGAGGAGCCCGAGGCCGACAACATCCCGCCGCTGCTGGCGCTGCGCAGCGAGCGGCTGGCCCGTGGGCTGATCCGGGTGCTGCCGGGCGAGGGCGCCACCCCGCTGACGCTGGACGCGGTCTCCACGCCGCTGATGGCCGCCGACCGGGTGGGCGGGACGCTGACCTTCCTGTCCCCAGTGCGGTATTGACGTCCCATTTCGGGCACGCAGATGTGTCGTTCATTGCAGCCACCAGGCATTGGTTGTTACAGATACGCAACGTAGTCTGCGAACATGCTCGATCTAGACCTGCTACCAGGTGAATACGCGGTGTGCCGGCTTCCGGCCGGTTCGGCCCTGCCCGCCGCACTCACCGCAGGTCCGGCCGACAAGAGCGTCGTCTCGGTCACCTGGGGAGTCGGCGAGCTGTCCGTCATCTGCCCGATCGACCGGGTGCCGGCCGGTGCCGAGGCCGACACCGCGTGGCGATGTCTGCGCGTCGAGGACCTCAGCCTATCCATGACCGGCGTGCTCGCGTCCCTGGTCGGGCCGCTCGCCGACGCACGAGTCAACATCGTGACCTTCTCGACGTACGACACGGACTACCTGCTCGTGCCCACGGTGCGGCTCACCGAGGCGGTCAACACGCTCACCGCCGCCGGGCACCGGATCGCCAGTCAGTGATTCAGCTCCTACGATGAGCGCGTGTCCCCCCGCGCACGCCTGCTCCCCCCGCTCGTGGGTGTCCTGCTGCTGAGCGCCGCCTGCGGCTCGCCGCCCGAGGCACTGCCGTCCGGGCCGACCCTGCCGCAAGCCAGCGCTGGGCTGCCGCCCAGCGGGATGGCCGGGCCGCCGCCGGTCTGGTCACCGCCGGTGGTGCCGACCGGCCCGCTGTACCCGACGGTCGCGCCCACCACCACGTACGTCGTGCCCACCCGCACCACGACCACTACGCCGCCGGCCACCTCCCCGACACCGACGCCGTCACACGCGCCGCCCTGCACCGGGGAACCGACCGGCGAGCAGATCGTCACGCTGATCAGGGAGCACCCGGCGGTGCCGGACGGCACCCTGGCCGTGTCGGCGGGGCCGCTCTGCTCGGGCGACTGGAGTTTCACCACCGTAGGCAAGGCCGGGGCCGAACCGCTGTCGGTGGTCACCAGCGGCACCGGCACCGAACTGACCGTGGTCACCCTCGGCACCGACGTGTGCAATCCCCAGGTGAAGGCGCAGGCCCCGGTGGGCATCCGCGTTCTCGCCTGTGGATATTGATTTAAACTTTCCGGATGCCTGGCACATTCGCGTACCTCGGTCCGGAGGGCACCTTCACCGAGGCCGCCCTGCGGACCATTCCGGCGGCCGAGCGCGGGGTCCGCACCCCTGCCCGCAGCGTCCCGGAGGCCCTGGAGGCGGTGCGCACCGGCGAGGCCGACGCGGCGCTCGTGCCCTTGGAGAACTCCGTGGGTGGCGCGGTCCCGGTCACCCTCGACGAGCTGATCACCGGCAGCCCGCTGATGATCACCCAGGAGGTGCTGCTGCCCGTCGAGTTCGTGCTGGCCGCCCGGGAAGCGAGCCCGCTGGCCGGCATCCGCTCGATCGCCGCCCACCCGCAGGCCTCCGCCCAGTGTCGGCACTGGCTGCAGGCGAACGTGCCGGACGCGATCGTGGTCGACGTGCTCTCCAACGCGGCGGCGGCGATCAGCGCGGCCACCGGCGAATACGACGCGGCCCTGTGCGCCCCGATCGGGGTGGGCCGCAACAACCTGACCGTGCTCGCCGAGAAGGTCGCCGACCGGGCCGAGGCGGTCACCCGGTTCGCGCTGCTCACCAAGCCCGGCCGGCCCGCCCCGCCGACCGGCGACGACGTCACCTCGCTGGCCGTGTCGATCCGGCACGACCAGGTCGGGGCGCTCCTCGCGGTGCTCACCGAGCTGGCCGTACGCGGCATCAACCTGTCCCGGATCGAATCCCGCCCGACCGGCGAGCAGCTCGGGACGTATGTCTTCTTCCTCGACTGCACCGGCCACGTCGCCGAGTCCCGGGTCGGGGAGGCGTTGCGGGGCCTGCGGCGTATCTGTGCCGAGGTCCGGTTCCTCGGCAGTTACCCGAAGCACCGACTCCAGCCGGAGCCGCCGGTCGCGCCCCCGCCGGGCCTCACCGACGACGACTTCGCCGACTCGGCGGCCTGGCTGGACCGCCTCCGCACCGGGTCTTAGCCGAGTCTACGTTCGTGTGGCGATCCGCCGCACAAACCTAGGTTCTGTGTGGCGATCCGCCACACAGAACCTAGTCGTCGAAGATGTTCTCCAGGATGCCGCCGCCGCTGCTGGACTTGCCGGTGGGGACTGTCGCACCGCCGGGCGGCTCCTCGGAAGGCTGGACGATCACGAAGCCCTGACCGGCGAAACTCATCGTGAAACGCTCGCCGGTGGTGCGGCCCAGCAACGTGCCCAGGCCCAGCTGCTCGGCCTTGTGATAGCCGGTCTGCAGGCTCGCCGACCAGGCGATCGCGGCCTGCGGGTCGACGAACGTCGGCTGGTCGACGTTGAGCACCACCGGAGTGCCCTTGGTGGTGACCGCGATCCGGCCGTGGCCGCTGAAGACGCAGTTGAACAGGCCGGCGTTGGAGAACATGCCGACGCCGCCGACCATCTTGATGTCGTAGTTCAGCGTCGAGTCGAAGGCCAGCACGTTCGCCCCGTTGATGGAGAGGGCGTCGCCGGGCTCCAGATCGATCAGGTGGATGTCGGCGGCGTTGTCGGCGAGGAAGACGTCACCGTTGCCCCGGATCCGCATCAGCGGGACGCCCTCGCCGGTCAGCTTCTGCTTGAGGAATTTGCCGAGGCCCCCGGAGCCGAGCGCCTCGAACGTCACCTGCCCCTGATAGGCGACCATCGAGCCGGTCCGGGCCAGGAACTCCCCGTTCAGCTCGGCCTTCAGGAGCTTCGCGTTCTGCAGCCGGAGACCCGGCTGGCTGTGCTCTTTTTCCAGGTTCTCAGCCGAGAAAAGTTCGCTGCGCATGCCATCAGGTTAGGCCTGGCCTGCAAGGTCTCAGCCCCAACCGAGGTCGTGGAGCTTTTTGTCGTCGATGCCGAAGTGGTGGGCGATCTCGTGCACCACGGTGATCGCGACCTCCTCGATCACGTCCTCTTCGGTGTCGCAGATCTTGAGGGTGGGCAGGCGGTAGATGGTGATCCGGTCGGGAAGCGCCCCGGCGTAGTCCCAGCCGCGATCGGTCAGCGCGGTGCCCTCGTACAGGCCGAGCAGGTCGTCACTGCCGTCGGCCGGGCGGTCCTCGACCAGGAAGACCACGTTGTTCATCAGAGACATCAGCTCGACGGGCACTTCGTCGAGGGCCTCGCCCACCAATTCCTCGAAACGCTCTGGACTCATCTCGACCGGCACGAGCCCATTGTGCCCGGCACGGCCGACGGACGGCCGTGCCGGGAATCGTGCCTCAGGACAGCTTGGCGACCAGGCTGATGGCAGCGCCGGGCGAGAGCAGCCGGGAGATCGGGCAGTTCTCCTTGGCGGAGGTGGCCAGCTCCTGGAACTTCGCGTCGTCGATGCCCGGGACGTCACCGACGGTCTCCAGGTCGATCCGGGAGACGCCGAAGCCCGCGTCGGTCTTGTCCATGTGGACCTTCGCGACGGTCTCCACCGAGGTGGGCGTGAAGCCCGCGTCGGCGAGACCCTTCGAGAAGGCCATCGAGAAGCAGCCGGCGTGCGCGGCCGCGATCAGTTCCTCGGGGTTGGTCCCCTCGCCCTCCTCGAACCGGGACTTGAACGAGTAGGCGCCCTGGAGTCCACCCTTGCCGGTCTTGACAGTGCCGGAACCCTCGGTGAGGTTCCCTTCCCAACGGGCTGAAGCAGAACGAATAGGCATGTCCCCGACGCTATCCGATATCCCGCCCGTTGGTCCGGGTACCGGCCCAGGGTTCATCATGGGTCGCATGGCCCAGGACTCGATGATCAGTTTCGGCGACGAGAGCCCCCGCCGGACGTACCTGCGTGACCTGGGGCGGGACCGCCGGATCCCGGCGCTGACCGCGGGACTCGGTGCGGTCGCGGCGTTCGGTTCGCTGATCTCCGAGTGGCAGACGACGACCCTCGTCAGCAATGGCAACTTCGATGCCGACGCCGGGGTCACCGACCGGATCCTGCCGGCCGAGCTGCCCGACCTGGGCGCGATCGGCGGCGGGTACCTGGTCGGGATCCTGCTGCTGGTGACCGCGGTGGTGTTGACCCTGTTCGGCCCGGAGACCGGCCGGCGGCACGCCCGGCTGGCCGGCCTGGCCGTCGGCGGGGTGCTGCTCGCCCTGCTGGTGGCGGTGCTGAACCACGCGGGTGAGGTGAGCCTGCTGATCCCCCGGTACTACACCGACGACCTCTTCGGCGCCGAGATGCGGGTGGCGGTCGGCCGGGGCCTGTGGTGTGCGATGGCCGCGGTCGCCGCCGGGCTGATCGCGCTGTGGATGCCGCGCGGCGAGGACACCGGTGTGCGGCCGGCCCCCGAGCCGGACGACGCGGAGCCGCTCGACGGCCCGCTCGAACTGAGCATCGCGCCGGCGGCGCCGTTCGTCCCGGTGCCCGGCGATTTCCCCGGTGAGCGGGACCGGCCGCACCGATCGTGACACCGGGGGATATCCGGGTGATGAACGGACCGGCGCGCCGGTAGGCTCCACAAGCGTGATTGACCTGCGTCTGCTTCGTGAAGACCCGGAACTGATCCGTGCCAGCCAGCGGCTGCGCGGCGAGTCGCCCGAGCTCGTCGACTCCCTGCTGCGTGCCGACGAGGAGCGCCGGGCCGCCACCCAGCGGTTCGAGGCCGTCCGGGCGGAGCAGAAGTCCATCGGCAAGGAGGTCGCGAAAGCCTCCGGCGACGAACGGGCGGCGCTGCTGGCCCGTACCAAATCGCTCGCTCTGGAAGTGAAGGCGGCCGAGGCCGCCGCGAGTGAGGCGGAGGTGGCGCTCAAGCAGGCGCACCTGGCCGTTTCCAACGTGGTGGAGGGTGCCCCGCCCGGTGGCGAGGACGACTTCGTGGTGCTGCGTGAGGTCGGTGACATCCCGGCCATCGCGAACCCGAAGGACCATCTGGAGATCGGTGAGGCGCTGCGCGCCATCGACACCGAGCGGGGCGCCAAGGTGTCCGGTTCGCGGTTCTACTTCCTCACCGGTGTCGGCGCGCTGCTCCAGCTCGGCATGCTCCAGCTGGCCATCCAGCAGGCGGTCGAGCACGGGTTCATCCCGTCGATCACGCCGACCCTGGTCCGGCCGGAGTCGATGGAGGGCACCGGCTACCTGGGCGCCCACGCCAGCGAGGTGTACCGGCTGGAGGCTGACGACCTCTACCTGGTCGGCACCTCGGAGGTGGCGCTCGCGGCGTACCACTCGGGCGAGATCATCGACCTGGACGGGCCGCGGCGCTACGCCGGCTGGTCGTCGTGTTACCGCCGGGAGGCCGGCTCGCACGGCAAGGACGTCCGCGGCATCCTGCGCGTGCACCAGTTCGACAAGGTGGAGATGTTCTCGTTCTGCCGCCCCGAGGACGCCGCCGAGGAGCACCTGCGGCTGCTCGCGATGGAGGAGGAGATGCTGGCCAAGGTCGAGATCCCGTACCGGGTGATCGACGTGGCGGCCGGCGACCTGGGGTCGAGCGCGGTGCGCAAGTTCGACTGCGAGGCGTGGGTGCCGTCGCAGCAGCGCTACCGCGAGGTCACCTCGACGTCGAACACCACCACGTTCCAGGCCCGCCGGCTCAACGTGCGGTACCGGGACGAGAACGGTAAGCCGCAGACCGCCGCCACCCTGAACGGGACGCTGGCGACCACCCGGTGGCTGATTCCGATCCTGGAGAACCACCAGCAGCCGGACGGTTCGGTCCGGGTACCGAAGGCACTTCAGCCGTTCCTCGGCCGGGACGTGCTCGAACCCGTTAAGTAACGCGCAACCGATCGGCTACCAGTTGTCATAGATGCTGGTAGCCGATCGGGTGTACCGTTCTCCTTCCGCCCTCCGCGGGGGTCAGCCGACCCAACGGAGGTTGTGATGAAGCCAGGGCTGCCCAAGCTGATCGCCACTGATCTGGACGGCACTCTCGTTCGCAGCGATGACACCGTCTCGGCGTACACCCATGAGGTTCTCGACCGGGTCCGTGCCGCCGGCATCCGCATCGTCGCCGCCACCGGCCGCGGCCCCCGCCTCACCTCGCTCACCCGCAACGACATCCGCGTCGCCGACTTCCTGGTGCTCGCCCAGGGTGGCTGGGTGCTCGATCTGGCCGACTCCCGCTACCTGCGCCAGGCCCGGATGCCCGGCAAGGCGCTCGGTGCGGCGCTCGGCGCGCTGGAGTCGGTGGCCGGCCCGCTGTCGGTGATGTTCGAGGCGCTGGAGCATGACGACGCCCCGCTCTGGGGTGACTACGACCCGACCTGGCGCTACCCGGTCACCGTCGAGTCCCGGACCCGCGCCGAGTGCCTGAACGGCGAGGTGATCAAGGCGTTCGCCAGGTCCTTCCAGCTGGACGTGGACGAGCTGCTGGACGCCGCGCACCGGGTGGTCCCGCCGGACCTGGCCACGGTCACCCAGGCCGGGCTGAACTACGTGGAGATCTGCCCGGCCGACGTCGACAAGGGCACCGGGCTGTCGGTGGTGGCCGACACCGTCGGCGTCGATCCGGCCGACGTGCTGGTCTTCGGCGACATGCCCAACGACCTGCCGATGTTCGCCTGGGCCGGGTGGGGGCGGGTGGCCGTCGCCAACGCGCATCCGTCGCTGCTGGCGGTCGCCGACGATGTGACCCTCGCCAATGACCAGGACGGCGTGGCGGTCTATCTGGACCGGCTATTGTCGAGGTGATGCCAGACTTCCAGCTTGTCGCCACCGACATCGACGGCACGCTGATCACCAGCGAGCGCACCCTCAGCCCGCGCACCCTCGACGTGCTCGGCCGTCTCCCGGTCCCGTTGGTGCTGGTCACCGGCCGGCCGCTGCGCTGGTTGCAGCAGATCTACGACCAGCTGCCCGCGCCGATCCCGGCGGTGTGTGCCAACGGCGCGGTGATCTACGACCCGGACCGGGACGAGGTGCTGCGGGCCCAGCCACTCGCCATGGACGTCCTGCTCGACGTGACGAAGAGCCTGCGCGACGCGATCCCCGACGTCTCCCTGGCCGTCGAGGTGGCCGACGGGCGGGAGTTCCTGCACGAGGAGACCTGGACCATCCGGTGGGAGCACGACCTCCGGGTCCGGGTGATCGCCACCCCCGACGAGCTGACCTCCGCGCCCGCGGTCAAGCTGCTGGCCCGGTCCGCGACCGCCGACCCCGACGACTTCCTGACCCTGGTCAGCGGGATTCTCGGGGATCGGGCCGAGGCCACCCGGTCCTCGTCGTCGGCGCTGGTGGAGATCTCGGCGGCCGGGGTGACCAAGGCGGCCGGGCTGGCCTGGTTCTGCGAGCGGCGCGGGATCACCGCCGAGCAGGTGGTGGCGTTCGGCGACATGCCCAATGACATTCCGTTGCTCACCTGGGCCGGGCGGGCGGTGGCGGTGGGTAATGCGCATGCCGCGCTGCGCGCGATCGCCGACGAGATCACCGAGACCAACGACGCCGACGGGGTCGCGGTCTACCTGGAGTCCCTGTTCAACCTCTGATTGCCGGGTTCGTCGCAGTCGGCGCCTTGTCGTGCGGGCCGCTCGGCACGCGGGCGGCCGAGTCGTCCGGGCCTCTTTTCACTCGGGCGGCAGGACCGTCGGCGTCTCCACCAGCCTGGACAGCACCACCATGCTCCGGGTGGAGGTCACGAACGGTTCCGCCCGCAGCTTCTCCAGCGCCTGTTCGAGATGCCCGATGTCGGCGGCCCGCAGGTGCACCAGCGCGTCGGCCTGCCCGGACACCGTGTAGGCGCCGACCACCTCGGGATGCCGCCGGGCCGCGACGGTGAGCTGGGCCGGTGTGGTCCGGCCGGTGCAGAACAGCTCGACGAACGCCTCAGTCGTCCAGCCCACCGCGGCCGGTTCGATGACGGTGGTGAATCCCTTGATGACCCCGGTGGAACGCAACCGATCGACGCGCCTCTTCACCGCGGGTGCCGACAACGACACCTTGACACCGATCTCTGCATACGAAGCACGGGCATCGGCGACGAGGAGCGCAATGATTCGCTGGTCGACCGCGTCCATCTGCAACGAATCGCCTCCGAGGAGCAAGATTTAGAGCTGTTTGCTGCAACTCAGCCTACCTAGGCTTTGACCTCATGAGCTACACGGAGCGCTTGCCGCGAAACAGGACATACCTCATGTGTCCGCCTCAGCATTTCACGGTCGAGTACGCCATCAACCCCTGGATGGACACCACCACCGCGGTCGACGCCCAGCTGGCGCTCACCCAGTGGGAGCAGCTCCGCAGCACCCTCACCGGCCTCGGGCACGTCGTGCACGTACTGGATCCGAAACCGGGACTGCCGGACATGGTCTACTCCGCGAACGGCGCCTTCTCCGTCGACGGCACCGTCTACGGCGCCCGTTTCCGCTACCCGCAGCGCGCCGACGAGGCGGTCGAGCACCGAACGTTCTATCTGCGCGGCGGCGAGTGGCGTTTCGTCGCCCCCGAGCACGTCAACGAGGGTGAGGGGGACTTCGCGTACCTTCCTCACGCGTACGGCGGGATCGTCCTCGCGGGTTATGGTTTCCGCACCGATCCGGCCGCGCACACCGAGGCCCAGGAGGTGCTGGGCCGCCCGGTGATCTCCCTCAAGCTGGTCGATCCGGCCTTCTACCACCTGGACACCGCGCTGGCCGCCCTGGACGACCGGAACGTCACCTACTACCCGGACGCCTTCTCGCCCGCATCCCAGCGGGTGCTCGCCCAGCTCTTCCCGGACGCGGTGCTCGCCGACCGGGAGGACGCCGAGGCGTTCGGCCTGAACCTGGTCAGCGACGGCCGGCACGTGATCCTCAACACGGAGGCCGTGCGGATGGGACACAAGGTGCGCGACGCCGGATATCACCCGGTGCACGTCGACCTTTCCGAACTCAAGCGCGGTGGCGGCAGCGTCAAATGTGCCGTTGCCGAGTTGCGGCCCTGAACCGCACCGACCACATGGGCGTCGCTCGAACCGGTGCGTAAAGATGGATCGCATGACCGACGACTCCCGCACCACCGAGCACCAGGAAGACGGCTCCGTCATCGTGGTCGGCCCCGACGGCCGCCCGATGGGCACCATCGACGAGAACGGAGCCCTCACCCCCGAGGAGCCCGGCAACCTCATCGAGCAGCCGGCGAAGGTCATGCGCATCGGCAGCATGATCAAGCAGCTGCTGGAAGAGGTCCGGGCCGCCCCGCTCGACGAGGCCAGCCGCGGCCGCCTGCGGGAGATCCACCAGCGTTCGATCAAGGAGCTGGAGGATGGGCTGGCCCCTGAGCTGCGGGAGGAGCTGGAGCGCCTGTCCCTGCCGTTCGAGGGTGAGACCCCGCCGTCCGAGGCCGAGCTGCGGATCGCCCAGGCCCAGCTGGTCGGCTGGCTGGAGGGCCTGTTCCACGGCATTCAGGCCGCACTGGTCGCCCAGCAGATGGCCGCGCGGCTCCAGCTCGAACAGATGCGCGGCCCCGGCGGACGCCCGGCCCTCCCGGTCGGCGGCGTCATGCCCGGCAAGCAGCCCACTGGACAGTCCGACATTTCCGGACGAACGGGTCAATACCTCTAAACCCTTTTCCGGTACGTTCCAGGACGCCCCGCCGAATCCGGGCCGCCCCGCCTCGTCCCCGCGAGGCCGGCGGCACACCGGACCGCCCGGCGGCCGCCGGGCTGATGCGGCACACGAGCCCGCGAGACTGGGGCACACCGGACCGCCTGGCGAGCGCCGGGCTGGTGCGGCACACGAGCCCGCGAGACTGGGGCACACCGGACCGCCTGGCGAGCGCCGGGCTGGTGCGGCACACGAGCCCGTGAGGCTCAGCCGCGGCCGACACCCGGCCGCGGCTCGCCCTCATCAGGCCACTCGCCTTTGTAAACCTGCTCTTGTTGGGCTGCCTTTGTTAGGCGGCCCCGCTCGGCCGCTCTTGCTAGGCCGCCCCTGTTAGGCCGCCCCTGTTAGGCCGCCCCTGTTGGGCCGCCTGCTGTTATCAGGCCGCCTGCTTTTGTCAGGCCGCGTGCTTTTGTCAGGCCGCTCACCTTTGTCAGGCCGTTCGCCCGCTGCCGGTCGTTTCCGGCCGCGGGCATCCGCGTTCCGCTCTTTCCCGGCCTGACATTCCGGACTTTCCGGTCAGAGATACATTCCCGGCCGGTGGTTGTCGTCGGTCTCGTCGGCCTTCGGGGCGGTCGGTTTGTCGCCCTCCCCGAAAAAGCGCTTGCCACCGAACTCGCCGTGCAGCCGGTCGTCCAGCTCGTCGGCCAGACCGGTCATCACCTGCACCGCCAGCATCAGGTGGATGGCCTGGAAGTTGCGGCCGAACACCGGGATCGACGCCCACACCGTGTCCTGCGCGCAGTAGAGCCGCCCGATCGGCATCCGGTTGGTCAACTCGGAGAGCTTCACATAGAGCTGCTCGGTCGGCTCGACCTCGGTCAGGATCGGCGAGAACACGTCGACGAGCGGCGGATTGTCGCGAACCCGCACGAAGACCATCGCCGACCCGGCCCGGATCCCGATGTCGCCGTCCGCGTCCACCTGGAGCTGGTCGACAGTGGTCTTGGACATGGTGGCGACCACCGTCCGGACCCGCTCCTCCAGCGGAACGACGTCCTCGGTGACCCCGGCCAGTGCCCGGTCCAGAGCGCCGTTCTCCTCGAGCGCCTCCAGGGCGACCTCGATGCTCGGCTCGTGCCGGGCGGTGCCCAGCGGGTTGGCCTCGATCGGCTCGTCCTCGGCGTCGTGCACCAGGTAGACCAGGAACGCCGGGTGCGGCGCGCCGTAGACGTCCCGCAGCGTCCGGGACACCGCGGTGGCCAGCTGGCTCGCCTTGTCCTGCGACGACCGCAGCCCGAACGAGTCACCCGACCCGGCCAGCACGCCCGGCGGCGACCAGCCGAGCGCGACCAGGTCGGCGACCGCGGTCCGGTCCATCCGGAACTCCTGGGGCAGAGCCGCGTTACCGACCGCGAGGGCTTCGACCACCCCGTCGTCGAGCACCCGGATGCTGACCGAGTAGACGGCCGTCCCGGTCCCGGACGCGGTGGGATCCAGGGTGAGATCGATGTACGACCCGGACTCCAGCCCGACGAGCACCCCGGCCAGGGCACTGGCGAACTCCCGCCACGCTTCGGTGACCTTGGCCCGTAGGTCGGCCGTCGTCGGCTCTTCGAGCAACACGCCTTCGTACGCCTCGCCCGCGGCGCCTTCTACCGTCATGATCGCGCACCTCCGTTCCCGTCACCCTATCGAGCGTCGCCGGGTCACGAACGGCCCTCTCCACCGGAGAAGAAATCCCCACCCCCACCAGTCCGCTATGTCCAGGATGGACAAGGCCCGAAGAGCGGCGATTCCACCCGAGCCGGGCCGCCGCACCCCCAGCGAAGCGCAGTCACGGCGAGCCGCAGTCACGGCGAGCCGCGGTGAGGCGCGAGCGCGGTGAGGCGCGAGCACGAGCGGTGAGGCGCGAGCACGAGCGGTGAGGCGCGGTGGCTGGGGTTCTCGGTTGAGGCGGGCTCTCGGTGAGGCGTGTTCTCGGTGAGGCAGCTACTCCGGGTTCTGGTTCAGAGCCAGTGCGCTGATCTTGGCGGCCGCCTCGGACGGGTCGGCGCCGGCGGCCACCGCCAGGCCGAGGAGGTAGGCCGAGACCGGGGCTCCGGGGCGCAGCACGTTGTGGGCCACGTCGCGGGCCACGTCCAGCACCTCCTTCGTCGGCACCTGGGTGTCCTCCAGGCCGAGTTCGGCGGTGACCTTCGCCACCCACTGGTCCAGCTCGTTCATCGCGCCCACTCCTCGGCCGTCCGCAGGTCGTCGTCGGTGTCGCAGTCGAACCAGGGTGGCGGGCCCGGGCGGCGCCACGACACCTCGGCGACCCGGGAGTGGTCGAGCAGGGCCCGGACCGGCGCGCCGTGCAGTCCGCCCCGGGCCTGGGCGACCCGGTGGAGCGCGGCCCGCAGCCCGGCGGTCCGCCACACACCGCAGAGCAGTTGGAGGTGGCCGTCGGTGTCCCGGTAGACCGCGCCCTCCATCGGCGCCGACTCCAGGGTCAGCCGCAGCACGTCGATCGCCTCGCCGGTGAGCAGCGGCAGGTCGGCGGCGAGCAGAGCGGTGTAGGTGACCCGCTCGGGCACCAGCGCGAGCCCCGCCGCGGCGGCCGCGACAGGGCCGCCACCAGCCGGTTCCTCACGTGTCACGTGCACCGGAACCGGGAAGTCGCCGGGTATTCGCCCGACCACCACTCGGGGGTCGGCGTCGTGCACCGCCGCCAGCACCCGGGTGAGCATCGACTGGCCGGCCACCGTCAGGGTCGGCTTGTCGGCACCACCCATTCGCCGTGCCGCACCACCGGCCAAGACCACCGCCGCGAATCCCCCCACGTGAGTACCGTATCCCGAGTGCGTGGCGAGCGTGACCACGCGCTCGGTTCGACGCCTTCGGGGGACCTGTGACCCGGCCGGGTCAGATCGGACCGCGCCGATGCCCGGAGCAGGACGTAAGCTCCGGCCATGGCCCGGAGCACCGGCCGCCGCACGGTGGTCACCGTCGATGTCAGTTCGCCGTCCGGCTCCAGAAGTCGCCAGGATCACCTCGCGGCCGAGGAGCCGCTGGAGATCCGGGTTCGCAAACGGCCACTGGCCGTCACCATGCGCACGCCCGGGCACGACATCGATCTCGCGATGGGGTTCCTGCTCAGCGAGGGCGTGATCGGCAAGGCCACCGACGTGACGACGGCACAGCTCTGCGCCGGGACGGACACCCCGAACACGTACAACGTGGTGGATGTGGTCCTTGATCCGGCCGTGCCGCCACCGGTCACCGACCCGAGTCGCAACTTCTACACCACCAGCTCGTGCGGGGTGTGCGGCAAGGCCAGTATCGACGCGGTGCGGACCCGGTCGCGGTTCGAGGTGGCCGGCGATCGGGTGACGGTGCCGGCCGGGGTCCTCGCCGGGCTTCCGGACAAGCTGCGGGCCGCGCAGCGGACCTTCGACCGCACCGGTGGCCTGCACGCCGCCGGTCTCTTCACCGCGGACGGCGATCTGGTGGTGCTGCGCGAGGACGTGGGCCGGCACAACGCGGTCGACAAGGTGCTCGGGTGGGCGGTGCGTGAGGGCCGGTTGCCGCTGGCCGGGCATGTGCTGCTGGTGTCCGGGCGGGCCAGTTTCGAGCTGGTGCAGAAGGCGTGGATGGCCGGGGTGCCACTGCTGGCGGCGGTCTCGGCACCGAGCACCCTGGCGGTGGAGATGGCCGAGGAATCCGGCATGACACTTGTCGGATTCCTGCGCGAACCCAGGATGAACATCTATTCCGGTGCGGAACGCGTCACCGTCTGACCAGCTGCCGTTCACCACGGTGCTCAACCCTTCGATGTATGTCGATATCTCGTCGTACCCTGCTGACCTCGGCGGCCGGAGCCGCCACCGTGATCCCGCTGACCGGCGCGATCACGCCGGCCCGGGGACCGTTACGAGCCGATCCGTTCACCCTGGGGGTCGCCTCGGGTGACCCGGATCCGAACGGTTTCGTGCTGTGGACCCGGCTCGCGCCCAGCCCGTTGGCCGAGGACGGGCTGGGCGGTATGCCGTACCGGAACGTGCCGGTCACCTGGGAGATCGCCGCGGACGAACGGTTCCGCCGGGTGATCCGCCGTGGGGTGGCCACCGCCCGCCCGGACCGGGCCCACGCCGTGCACGTCGAGCTGGACGGGCTCTCGCCGGGGCGGGAGTTCTTCTACCGGTTCCGTGCCGAGCGCTGGGCCTCCCCGGTCGGCCGGACCCGGACCGCACCGGCCCGGTCGGCACATCCCGGAGCGCTGGCGATGGCCTTCGTGTCCTGCTCCCAGTACGAGCACGGGTACTTCACCGCGTACCGCCGGCTGGCCGAGGACGAGCCGGAACTGATCCTGCATCTCGGCGACTACCAGTACGAATACGCTCCAGGCGTCTACACCGTCCCGGGCGGCAACCCGCGGGACCACGAGGGGCCGGAGACGGTGACCCTCGCGAACTATCGCCAGCGGCACGCCCAGTACAAGACCGACCCGGACCTGCAGGCCGCGCACGCGGTCGCTCCATGGGCGGTGGTCTGGGACGACCACGAGACCGACAACAACTGGGCCGACGAGGTGCCGGAGCAACCCGAGCCGGACTTCCTGGCCCGCCGGACCGCGGCGTTCCGGGCGTACTGGGAGAACATGCCGTTGCGCCGCTCGTCGATCCCGAACGGCATCGACATGCTGCTCTACCGCCGCCTGCACTGGGGCCGGCTCGCCACCTTCCACATGCTCGACACCCGCCAGTACCGCGATGACCAGGCCTGCGGCGACGGGTACAAGGACTGCCCGGAGGCCTTCGACCCGGCCCGCAGCATCACCGGCGCCGAGCAGGAGGCCTGGCTGCTCGACGGGTTCCGCCGGTCCACGGCCCGCTGGGATCTGCTGGGCCAGCAGGTCTTCTTCGGGCAGCGGGACAACAACTCCGGCCCGCAGAAGGTGCTCAGCATGGACTCGTGGGACGGTTACCAGGCATCGCGGGACCGGATCACCCGTGGCTGGGTGGACGCCGGCGTCCGCAACCCGGTGGTGCTCACCGGTGACGTGCACGCCCACTGGGCCGACGAACTCAAACTGGACTGGAACGATCCGACCTCGCGGACCGTCGGCACCGAGCTGGTCTGCTCGTCGATCACCTCGGGCGGCAACGGCGCCGACGTGCCGAGCGGCAACCACACCTGGGCCGCCTGGAACCCACACCTGCGCTTTACAACAACCAACGCGGTTACGTCCGGACCAGAATCACCGGTGACGCGCTGACCGCCGACTTCGTGGTCCTGCCCTACGTCAACGAGCCGGGCGCGGCGGCGCACACCCGCGCCACCTTCGTGATCGAGGACCGGGTGCCCGGCCTGCAGAAGATCGCGGACACCCCGACCCCGGCGCCCGGCGCGCGCACCGGCCTCACCGACCTGGGCCCGGAGACCGTCCGGCAGGAGACCGAACGGCCCTGACCCGCTCATCGTGAGCCGCCCCGCAGCACGGCGGGCCCGAAACCGAACCCGAGCACCCTGTTCAAGGTGACGGCGAGGTCGTGGCCGGGGTCCACGGCCAGGGCGCGGTCCGCCGCGACCCGTGCCAGGGCACCCCGGCCCAGCCGCCACGCGCTGAACCCGAGCAGGCAGGCCGGCGCCGGGACGTAGACCGGCTCGACCCGGCGCACCACGTCGGTCCAGAGCCGGACGCGCCACTCCGTCCCGTCGAGGCGGTCGAGGGCGTAGTCCTCGACCGCCCGGTCGGTCAACATCACCCCGAGCCAGGCCACCTCGTCGTCGCCGAGCGCGGCGCCGGACCGGTAGCGTCTCTCCACCTCGCGGATGGCCGCCCGGCCGGCCTGGCGGATCCGTTTGCCGACGGTCCGGCCCTCGGTCTCCCGCACCAGCTCGCCGAAGCGGCGCCGGGCCCGCTCGGTGGCCGCGACCATCGCCGCCCGGGCCGGGCCGTCGACCGCCGCCACCTGGGCCACCATGGCCGCGCGATCGGGCAGGGCGACCTGGCCGAGATAGGTGGCCTCGGCGGCGATCACGCTGTCCGCCGGCAGGCAGGGCTGGCCGTCGGGCGAGCAGCAGCCCGGGTCGGTGCACAGATAGGACCACCATCGCCCGCCGTCGACACGTAACACCTCGTCGACCCGGATGTCGGCGCCGTGCAGCGCCTCCACGAGACAGAGCACTACCGGGGTGACGCGCTGAGCCGCCCCGTACCCAATGATCATCAGGCCGCCGGGATGCTGGCGGCGGACGGTCTCGGCGGTCTCCCGGACGCCGCGGCGGATCTCCCTCTCGTCGCCGCCCGGCGGCGGCAGGTCGAAACAGGCGCCGAAATCCAGATCGCGCCCGCGCATGCCGACCAGGGCGACGCTGTCCCGCGGGTGGTAGCCCATCAGGAAAGGCAGGGCCGCGATGAGCTCGGCGGGATTGCGGACGACGAGTGCGGGGTCGGATCTCATGCCGGCCAGCGTGGCGGGTTCCCGGCCCCGGCCGCGTGCCGAATACCCGGGCCTGTGGACGACACGCGTTCATCCACAATCTGCCCGCGGAAAAGCCCAGCTAGCCGCGTTTCGCTGACCGCGCGGTAAGTGGACGTCAGGAGCGGAAGGGCAACTCGTGGAGTTGCAGACCCTCCTGGTGCCGGGCGTGGGTGTGCCGTTCCAGATCCATGGTCAGCTCGATCGACGAGACGACGTCGTAGCCGGCCGCGTGCAGGCTGCGGATCGCCTCCACGTTGCGTGACTCCGGGGAGATCGTCAGTGCCGTCATGTTGCGGCGTTTCGCCTCGTCTGCGACGTGCTTCAGAAGCTTCCGGCCGACGCCCTTGTGCCGGTGCGAGATGGTCACCACGACCGGGTCGACCTCGCCGGCCCGATCCCGCATGATCAGCCCGACCATCCCGATCACCCCGTCGTCGGCGTGGTCGGCCACCCAGAGCCCGGACAGATCGAGCCGGGTGAGGTACTCCTCGAAACCGGCCCCGCCGTCGTCCCGATGCTCGCCGTACATCTCGTTGTGCTGCCGGTTGAGCTCCGCCCAGAGGCGGCGGCCCGCGGAGTGATCACTCGGCCGGTACGAGCGCACAACGACAGGGGTCATGTCGCCATCTTGCCTCGGGATGGAGACGTACGTCACCGGAAGCGCAAGATAACCGGGTGGACCTGGCGTACCTGCGCGCGCACCCCCAGCACCTACCGACATTTCTCACCCACCAGCGGATCCGGGAGACTCCGGTCGGCGGAGGCGGGGTCTGTACGGCCAGCCGGCTGACGCTGGACGACGGAGCGTCGCTGTTCGCGAAGACCTGGCCGTCCGGGACAGCACCGTCCGGGATGTTCGAGGCCGAGGCCGGCGGACTGGCGTGGATTCGAGCGGCTGACGGCGTACCCACGCCGGAGGTTTTTGTGGTTCTGCCCGATCTGCTGGCGATGGAATGGATCGAATCGGGCGAACCGACACGCCGGTCCGCGGAGCGCTTCGGCCGGGAACTCGCTGAGACGCATCGGGCCGGCGCCGAGCGCTTCGGGGCGGACCGGCCCGGATACATCGGCCCGCTGCCGCTCGACAACACGCCTGGTCAGACGTGGGGTTCCTGGTTCGCGGACCGGCGGCTGTCCCCCTACCTCAAGATCTCCGCCGATCGCGGTGCGTTGTCCGATTCCGACATCGCGGTGGTCGAGGAGATCATCGACAACATTGAGCGGTACGGCGGGGACGAACCGCCCGCACGAATCCACGGTGACCTGTGGCCGGGCAACCTGGTGTGGGCGGTCGGCGATCGGGTGTGGCTGGTGGATCCGGCGGCACACGGCGGTCACCGGGAGACCGATCTGGCCACTCTCGCGATGTTCGGAGGCGTACCCAATCTGGATCTGGTCCTCGCCTCTTATCAGGAGACGTGGCCTCTCGCCGACGGCTGGCGCGATCGGGTGCCACTGCATCAGCTGCATCTGTGGCTGGTGCACACGGCCGCATTCGGTGGTGGATATCGATCCGGGGTACGGGCGGCGGCCGACGAGTTATCCACAGGGCGAAGTGCCTAACGGCGGTTGTGATCGGGAACGGCTAGATTCGATGGGTGCCCAACGTCCCGCTGCTCGACCGGTTCGGTCGTGTCGCCACTGATCTCCGTGTGTCGCTCACGGATCGATGCAACCTGCGCTGCACGTATTGCATGCCGGCCGAGGGCCTGGCCTGGATGCCACAGCCGCAGCAGCTCACCGACGACGAGGTGAAACGGCTGGTCCGGATCGCGGTGGAGCGGCTCGGGGTGACCGAGGTGCGGTTCACCGGCGGCGAGCCGTTGATCCGGCGTGGTCTGGTCGGCATCGTGGCGGACGCGGCCGGGCTCTCGCCAAGGCCCAAGCTGTCGGTGACCACCAACGGGATCGGGCTGGACCGCACGGCGGTGGCGTTGCGCGACGCCGGGCTGGATCGGGTGAACGTCTCACTCGACACCCTCGACCCGGAGCGGTTCCACCGGCTCACGCTGCGCGATCGGCACGCCGACGTGCTGGCCGGGCTGCGCGCCGCGGCGGAGGCCGGGCTCACGCCGGTGAAGATCAATACGGTGCTGATGCGCGGGGTGAACGACGACGAGGCCGCGGCGCTGTTGCAGTTCGCGCTGGATCACGGCTATCAGCTGCGTTTCATCGAGCAGATGCCACTCGACGCCCAGCATCAGTGGGATCGGCACGAGATGGTGACGGCCGAGGAGATCCTGGCCGCGCTCGCGCCTTTCGATCTCCAGCCCGACGATGTTTCACGTGGAACAGCGCCGGCCGAGACCTGGCTGATCCCCGATCGCGTCGACGCGGCGGGCGAGCCGGCCCGGGTGGGCGTCATCGCCAGCGTGACCAGGCCGTTCTGTGGAGACTGCGACCGGACCCGGCTGACCGCCGACGGCCAGGTGCGTAACTGCCTATTCGCAACATCGGAGAGCGATCTGCGGGGGCTGCTCCGTTCGGGTGCCACTGACGAGGCCCTGGCCGAGGCCTGGCGGACCGCCATGTGGGGCAAGCGGGCCGGACACGGCATCGACGACCCGAAGTTCCTTCAGCCGGCTCGTCCCATGTCCGCGATCGGAGGGTGAACGGGATGCTCACGGTTCGCTATTTCGCTGGGGCTCGCGCGGCCGCCGGCACGTCCAGCGAGACGGTCTCGGCCGCCACCCTCGACGACCTGATCCAGCTGTTGACCGATCGGCATGGGGAGCGGTTGGCGCTGGTGCTGAAGGCGGCCAGCTTCCTGGTGGACGGTCTCGCCAGCCACGACCGGATGGCGCCGTTGCCCAGCGGGGTGACGGTGGATGTGTTGCCGCCCTTCGCCGGAGGCTGATCGGCGGGTCGCCCCGGCCCGGGTCCATGTCGGCGGCTCGCACCAGCCCGGGTCCACATCCGCAGGCCAGCCCGTCCCGGGTCCACATCCGCGACCCAGCCTGGCCCGGCGCCACATGCACGACCCAGCCCGGCCCGGCGCCACATGCACGACCCAGCCCGGCCCGAGTCCACATCCGCAGGCCAGGCCGGTGCGGATCGACGTCCGCTGTTCAACGGCCGCGGGTCAGCCTCGCCCGGCTCGTCTCGTCGGTGCGGTCGCGGGAATCCGTCCGGGCGGCAGGCATCGTGACGCAGGTCGGGCCCATGCCACCCGGGCTGTCGTCCTCCGGTGGCGGATGCGGCCTTATGGACGTGGACGACCGAGCCCGATGGCAGGCGCGGCGTCTCACAATAAGAGAATCTGGCCATCAGTCGCGGACGCGGCCTTACGAGAGAGAGCGACCGGCCTCTGGTCACGGGCTCGGCCCCCGCGAGCGAGAGCGACCGGCCTCTGGCCGCGGGCACGGCCCCGCGAGCGAGAGCGACTGGATTCTGGTCGCGGGGAGCCGTCTCGAGAATGGGAACCAGCGGCAGGCGAGCCTTCTCCTCGGCGGCGGGGCTCCTCTCACCCCCAACTCCCGCGCGAGTGTTCACTTCCCGGCAAATCATGGTCGATTTTCTACCGTTTTGAGTCTTCGTCTTGGCTACTCGCCCGGTCGCGGCCAATTCCCCGCGCGGGTGTCCACTTCCGGCCCCGACCTTGGCCGATCTTGGTGGATTTACCACCGTTTCAGGTGGTAAATCCACCAAGATCTCGGCTGAACGGGGCGCCCGTGCGAGGGATTGACCGCAAGCGATCAGGCGGACCGGGAACAAGACTTTTTGGGTGGTGTATCCACCACGATTGCGGCTGATTGGTCGCCTCGGCGAGGGGCTTGACCGGACCACGGCACATAACGTCTGAGCGGGCGGAGCGCGGCGGCCGACCTGCTTCGTGAGTGTTGGTCTGATTCGTGTGTGTCGGAGGGCTTCGTGAGTGTCGGGGTGTTGTGGCGTCGCTGACATTGGCGGACTCGGTGTCCGTCAGGCGGGGATCGGGACCGATTCTTGTCGTACCCCTCGGGCAGCATGACTGGCGAGACCCGAGGGAGGTTGAGATGTCGGTGCATGTCGCGAGTCGGCGGCGTAAGCCTGAGTCGGTTCGGGCCGCGTTCCCGGGTGCCACCGTCGTCGACGTGACCTCGCGGGCCGCCGAGCCATGGGTGCGGCTCAGCCCGTTCTATCCACACGGCGGGATTCCGGTGCCGCTCACACCCGGGGCCGTCGCCGCCTCGGTGGAGGGCATCTGGCAGGCGCTAAAGGTCTTCGAGCAGTCCGACATCGACCCCGGCAAACTGTCGGTCGTGTCGATGACCGGACTGAAACGGACGGTTCGCCGGCATGGTCCGGTCCTGGGACATCGGGCCGGGCTGCACGGTACGACGCTGCTGGACTATCCGACGGCTCGTCGGCAGATCTACCTTCCGGCCTATCGCTGGGTGCTGGAGCATCGGGTGCCCGATCTGGTGGAACGGCTCCGGGGCATGACCGAGGGTGGTGTCGTCCTGCTCGACTACACCACCAACGGCGACCCGGCCGACACGTCGAGTCCGTTGTCCCACGCTGCTCTGCTGGCCCGCTACCTGACCGATCGCTGGCCCGGCCCGACTGATCCACGCGCGGCCCGGACAGGGTCCGCGGTCAGCCCAGACCGATCCATGCCCGGCCCGGCCCGGACTGCTCCATTGTCAGCCCAGGCTGACCCACCAGCCCAGACTGATCCACGGCCCGCCCGGAACGGTCCCCAGCTGACCCAGACCGATATGCAGCCGACCCAGACCGATCCGCAGCGGGCCCAGACCGATATGCACCGGCCCGGAACGATCCACAGCCGGCCCGGATCGACCCCTGGCCGGCCAGGGATGGCGACGTGACCGGCGGCAAACCGTGAATCCGCTGGGATGTGTGCCGATCACACCGATGTTGTGGGCGGGCTGAGAAGGGTGGTCGCTCGGCGTTCCAGGGGCTTCGGACAGTCGGGGACACTGGGTCGGGCAAGCTGAGGTGGGGGCACGGTCACGAAGTGGCCGGCTTGGGGAGGATTGGGTAGTTGTTGTTCATCACGATGGTTCTGCTCGTCGTCGGCCTGATCCACTTCTATCTGTGGAAACGGCTCGTGCACGACCCGCTGCGGCCGGGGCCGGCCCGCCGGATCGGGACTGTGGTGGCCGTGGTGCTCTTCGCGCTGGTGCCGTTGACGCTGGTCGGGGTGCGGGCCGGATATTTCAAGTGGCTGTCCTGGCCGGGCTACATGTGGATCGCCGTGATGTTCTATCTGCTGGTGTCGCTGGCGGTGCTGGAGATTCCACGGCTGGTGGCGACCCGTCTGTGGGTGCGCTCCGGACGTACCGCAAGTGTGGTGAAGGACGGTGCGGCAACGCCGGACCGGATCGCGACCGCGAACGGCACCCCCGGCGCAACCGTCGCTAGCTCAGGCGGCGCTGCGGAGACCGCGACCACTGCGGGCGGCGCTCCGGAGACCATGCCCACCGCAGGCGGCGCTCCGGAGACCGTGGCCACCGCAGGCGGCGCTCCGGAGACCGTGGCCACCGCAGGCGGCGATTCAGGGACCAAAGCCACCGCCGAGAGCGGCACGGCGGGGACCGTGGTGTCGGACGGCGCGGTGCCGGGGGATACGAAGCAGGGGGTTGAGCGGCGGCTGCTGCTGGCCCGTGGGGCGGCGATCTTCGCGGGGCTGACGGCTGCGGGGGTGACCGGCTATGGCGTGAAGACGGCTACCGGGCTACCGCAGATCGACCGGTTCCAGATGCCGATGGTCAAGTTGCCGCGGGCCATGGACGGGACTCGGCTGGCGGTCGTCTCGGACATTCACATCGGTCCGTTGACCGGGGTGGATCACGCACAGCGGATCGTTCAGGTGATCAACTCGGTGAACGCGGACGTGGTCTGCGTGGTCGGGGATCTGGTGGACGGGAGTGTCGCGGAGCTGGGGCGGTTCGCCGCTCCTCTGGGTGACATCCAGTCGCGGCACGGGGCGTTCTTCGTCACCGGCAACCACGAGTACTACTCGGGTGCCGAGGAGTGGATCGCCGAGGTGGACCGGCTGGGTGTCCGGCCGCTGCGCAACGAGCGGGTCGCGATCAACGGGCTGGACCTGGCCGGGGTGAACGACATCAGCGGTGCTCAGCAGGGTGACGCCGCCGACTACGCCCGCGCGCTGGGTGACCGGGACACCGCCCGCCCGGTGGTGCTGATGGCGCATCAGCCGGTGGCCGCGCGGGATGCCGCGCCCTATGGGGTGGACCTCCAGGTCTCCGGGCACACGCATGGTGGTCAGATGGCGCCGTTCAACATGCTCGTGAAATTGCAGCAGCCGGTAGTCTCCGGCTTCGGGGAGGTGGACGGCGTGCCGGTGTATGTGACCAACGGCGCGGGTTTCTGGGGTCCACCGGTGCGGGTAGGAGCGCCCCCACAGGTCACGGTCATCGAATTGCGTGTGGCGTAACCCATCAAGATCGGTAAGTGTGTTTGAGCGTGGCGAAGCATGGCGAGACCGACGGCCGTGACAGGATGCGGGATGTGGAGGTCAGCACGGATACATATGTCGCGGACCTGCACATTCATTCTCGCTTCTCGCGAGCGTGCAGCCGCGACCTGACACTGCCCAACCTGGCGTGGTGGGCCCGGCGCAAGGGCATCGCCCTGCTCGGCACCGGCGACTTCACCCACCCGGCCTGGTTCGAGCACTTGAAGGAGAGCCTGGAGCCGGCCGAGCCCGGCCTGTTCCGGCTGGCCGACGAGAAACCGGTGACGAAACGGCTGCCGGGGTCGCTGCGCGGGACCACGCCGGCGCGGTTCATGCTGAGCGTGGAGATCTCCACGATCTACAAGCGGGACGACAAGACCCGCAAGGTCCACCACCTGTTGTACGCCCCGGACTTCGCGACCGTTGAGAAGATCAACACCGCGCTGGGCCGGATCGGCAACCTGACCGCGGACGGCCGCCCGATCCTGGGCCTGGATTCGCGGAACCTCCTGGAGATCACCCTGGAGGCGGGCGGCTACCTGATCCCGGCGCACATCTGGACGCCGTGGTTCTCCGCGCTCGGCTCGAAGTCGGGTTTCGACGCGATCGCCGACTGCTACGCCGACCTGGCCGAGCACGTGACGGCGGTGGAGACCGGGCTGTCCTCCGACCCGGAGATGAACTGGCGGGTCTCCAGCCTGGACCGCTACCG
Organism: Actinoplanes sp. G11-F43; assembly: GCF_050589265.1. Classification (NCBI taxonomy): domain Bacteria; kingdom Bacillati; phylum Actinomycetota; class Actinomycetes; order Micromonosporales; family Micromonosporaceae; genus Actinoplanes; species Actinoplanes sp. G11-F43. Next base: position 56,238 of record NZ_JBNZCE010000021.1, on the reverse strand, counting down.
CCTGGTCTCGAACTCGGACGCGCATTCCCCGGCCGCGCTGGCCCGCGAGGCGACCCTCTTCACCGGCACCCCGGACTACTTCGCGGTGAAGGACGGTGTCGGCCTGGCCGGCACGCTGGAGTTCTTCCCGGAGGAGGGCAAGTATCACGCCGACGGCCACCGGGCCTGCGGGGTGAACTGGGAGCCGGCGAAGACCCGTGCGGCGAACGGCCGCTGCCCGGAGTGTGGCCGCGGCCTGACCGTGGGCGTGCTGAGCCGGGTGGAGGACCTGGCCGACCGGCCGCTCGGCTTCCACAAGGACGATCACGTCGAGCACCTGATCCAGCTGCACGAGATCCTCGGCGAGATCAACGGTGTCGGCCCGAAGTCGAAGACGGTGGAGTCGCAGCTCAACCACCTGGTCGCCACGCTCGGCGCGGAGCTGGACATCCTGCGGAAGGTGCCGGTCGACGAGATCGGCAAGGCCGGCGGGGACGAGCTGCGCGAGGCGATCACCCGGTTGCGGCGCGGTGACGTGCGGCGGGTGCCGGGATACGACGGCGAGTACGGCGTGATCACCCTGTTCGACTCCGGGGAGCTGCGTAATCGCAGTAGTGCCCCGCAGGTGGAGACGCTCTTCGACTTCCCGGCGGTGCAGCCGAAACCGAAGCCGGAGCCGGTGCGGGAGAAGCCGAAGGCCAAGCCGGCGAAGGGGAAGCCGGCCCCGCCGCCGCTGGCTCCGCCGCCGAGCCCGCACGAGCCGTTCGAGCCGATGCTGGCCGGCATGGAGGAGGTCGGCACCGGCCTGCTGGACCGGCTGGACGCGATGCAGCGGGTGGCCGCGTCGGCGCCGGGCGGACCGCTGTTGATCGTCGCCGGGCCGGGTACGGGCAAGACCCGCACGCTGACGCACCGGATGGCGTACCTCTGTGCCGAGTTGGGGGTCTTCCCGGAGCGCTGTCTGGCGATCACGTTCACCCGGCGGGCGGCCGCCGAGTTGAAGGAGCGTCTGGAGGCGCTGCTCGGCGATGTGGCCGAGGACATCACCGTGGGCACCTTCCACTCGCTGGGCCTGATCGTGTTGAAGGAGAACGCGAAGGCGGCCGGGCTCGGCACGGGCTGGCGGATCGCCGACGATCAGGAGCAGACACTGGCGCGGGAGCAGGCGGGCGAGGACGACGCCGCGTACCGCAAGTTGTTGCGCCAGCAGGATCTGGTGGACCTGGACGATCTGATCAGTGTGCCGGTGGAGTTGCTGCGCAACGATCCGGCGCTGGTCGAGAAGTACCGCCGCCGCTGGCAGTGGATCTTCGTGGACGAGTACCAGGACGTCGACGAGCTGCAGTACGAGTTGTTGCGCCTGCTCAGCCCGCCGGACGGCAACCTGTGCGCGATCGGTGACCCGGACCAGGCGATCTACTCGTTCCGTGGTGCCGACGTGCGGTACTTCCTGCGGTTCAACGCCGACTTCGTGGACGCCCGCCTGGTCCGGCTGACCCGCAACTACCGGTCGTCGGCTCCGATCCTGGCCGCGGCGGTTCAGGCGATCGCCCCGTCGTCGCTGGTCAGTGGCCGGCGGCTGGATCCGGCCCGGCTGGACCCGGAGGCGGCTCTGGTGGGCCGGTACCCGGCTCGGAGCGTGGCCGACGAGGCTGACTTCGTGGTCCGTACCATCGATGAGCTTGTCGGTGGTCTCTCCCACCGCTCGCTGGACTCGGGCCGGGTCGACTCCCGGACCGCAGCCGTCGGCAACCTGTCGTTCTCGGACATCGCGGTGCTGTATCGCACCGATGCCCAGTCCGGCCCGGTGGTGGACGCGCTGTCCCGGGCGGGTGTGCCGGTGCAGAAGCGCTCGCACAACCGGCTGCGGGACCGGCCCGGGGTCGCGGAGATCGCCCGGGAGTTGCGGCACGCCGGTGGTGCGACCGGTTCGCTGGCGGCCCGGGTGAAGGCGGCCGGGCAGGCGCTGGCGCAGCGGTGTGCGGCGCCCACGCTGGACGGTGACCAGCTCGCCCCGGAGGACGTGTGGACCGCCGTGGAGCTGCTGAGACCGCTGGCCGAGCGGGTCGGCGACGATCTGCAGTCGTTCCTGCAGCAGTTGGCGACCGGGGCCGAGGTGGACGCGCTGGACCCGCGGGCGGAGGCGGTCAACCTGTTGACCCTGCACGCCGCGAAGGGCCTGGAGTTCCCGGTGGTGTTCCTGGTCGGCTGTGAGGACGGGCTGCTGCCGTTGCGCTGGCCGGGTTCGGCGCCGTCGGAGGACGACGTCGCCGAGGAGCGCCGGTTGTTCTTCGTCGGGCTGACCCGGGCGCAGGATCGGCTCTACGTGAGTCACGCGGCGAAGCGGTTCCGGCACGGCAGCGAGCGGGAGCAGTCCCCGACCCCGTTCCTCGACGTGATCGATTCCGGACTGTTCGAGAGGCTGGGCGAGGCTGCCCCGGCTCGGCCGAAGGACCGGCAGCTCAGGCTGCTGTGAGCAGGCCGGCGCAACTGCCGAGGAGGAGTGCCGGCCCGAACGGGACCGGCCTCGTCCGGCGGGTCACCAGCAACCAGGTGGCGATCGCGCCGTTGAGCAGATGGGCGGTGCCGAAACCGACGGCCACCGCCGGCCAGCCCGCGAATCCGAGCAGGAACGCCAGTGTCGCGCCCAGTTTCACGTCGCCGAGGCCGAGTCCTCGCCCGGGTAGCAGGGCGATCGCCAGATAGGCGGCGCCGATCAGCAGCCCGGCGGCCAGTGCCGGCCCGATCCGGTCCGGCCGGAGCAGGGCGAGGGGGAGGCCGGCGACCACGGCGAGCATGCCGACGAGGCGGTCGGGCAGACGCAGACAGCCCAGGTCGATCATCGCCAGGAGGACGCCGGGGACCGCCGCGAGCAGGTGCACGGGCAGCTGCGGGACCGGTCCGAGCAGGACCGCCAAGACTCCGCCGAGGAGTGCGGACACGATGACCGGCCGGTGGCCGTGACCGCAGCAGGCCGGCCCGGCGTGGATCCAGCCGCCGGTGCCGGATGGGAACTGGCGGTCGCAGCGATGGCACGACGAGCGGGCCGGCCGTCCGAAGGGGACGGTCAGCCGGTAGGCGATCCGGGGCAGGAACGCGCCGGCCGCGGCACCGAAGAGCATCGACAAGATCACCAGGTGTGACGACACGAACGTGAAAGGTAGCCGATCGCCCGCCGCACGCTACGGTGGCAGGCGGCGTAGACCGTTTCGGAAGGGACTCCGATGTCGCAGGACGGGCCGTACCCTGCCCAGCAGCCGTACTCGGAGGCCTCCGACCCCTGGGGCGGACAGGATCCCTCGTGGATCCCGCATCAGCAGCAGTACGCGGCCTCCCCCCACCCGCCACCGGCCCCGTTGCGGGAGAACCGGCAGCGGCCCCGGCGCGGGTTTGCGATGGGCGCCACGGTCGCGGTGCTGAGTGTGCTGATCGGTGGCGGCCTGGCGACGGCGGCCTGGTTCACGCTGGGCGGTGGGAGTGAGGAGCCGGAGAAGCCGGCCACCATCGCGGCGACGGCTCCGGCGGTGTCCGTCCCGCGGGCGCCGTCCAGTGAGGACGCCCGGTTCGCGGCGAAGGGCCAGTGCGTCCGCAACGAGGGTACGAACACCGAGCCCGAGCTGCGGATCGTCGAGTGCACGGCGAACACGTACGAGATCCTGAAGCGCATCGACGGCCGCACCACCGGGGAGAAGGACGCGGTGGGTAAATGCGCCAAGGTGGCGAACTATACGAAGTGGTACTACTACGACACCGAGTACGACGACGTCGATTTTGTCCTCTGCCTGCGCGAGTATGAACCCCTCTAGCCCACTCTCGCAAAAAAGCTAGACAGCGCAAGATGGGGTTATCGAGTGAACTCTAGCGCTGACGCTAGAGAGCCCGATACGGTGCTACGTCATGGATCCGGTGCGCAACCCGTACGCCCCCGGCGCCGGTCAGCGCCCACCCGAGCTGGCCGGGCGCAACCGTGAGCTGGACGCCTTCGACATCGTGCTGGAGCGGGTGGCCCGCGGCCGCCCGGAGCGCAGCCTGGTCCTCACCGGCCTGCGCGGCGTCGGCAAGACGGTGCTGCTCAACACCCTGCGTTCGGCGGCGATCGGGCGGCTCTGGGGCACCGGCAAGATCGAGGCCCGGCCGGATCAGTCGCTGCGCCGCCCGGTCTCCGGCGCGCTGCACATGGCGATCCGCGAGCTGGCCCCGCACCATCGCGACCCGGACCGGGTGGACGAGGTGCTCGGTGTGCTGAAGGCGTTCGCGCTGCGGGCCAACGACGAGAACGCCAAGCTGCGGGACCGGTGGACGCCGGGCATCGACGTGCCACCGGCCCGGGGCCGGGCCGACTCCGGTGACATCGAGATCGACCTGGTCGAGCTGTTCACCGACGCCGCCTCGCTGGCCACCGACGTGGGCACCGGGATCGCCCTGTTCATCGACGAGATGCAGGACCTGAGCGCCACCGACGTGTCCGCGCTGTGCGCCGCCTGCCACGAGTTGTCGCAGCTCGGGGCGCCGCTGATCGTGGTCGGCGCCGGGCTGCCGCACCTGCCGGCGGTGCTGTCGGCGGCCAAGTCCTACTCCGAGCGCCTTTTCCGGTACGCCCGGATCGACCGCCTGGACCGGGACGCCGCCGACCTCGCCCTCGGGGTGCCGGCCGAGCGCGAGGGGGTGGACTACGACCAGGAGGCGCTGGATCTGCTGTACGAGAAGTCCGGTGGATACCCCTATTTCGTGCAGGCGTACGGGAAGGCCACCTGGGATCACGCGCCCCAGTCGCCGGTCACCGCCGACGACGTCCGGGTGGCCGCGCCGGAGGCCGAGGGCGAGCTGGCGGTCGGGTTCTTCGGTTCCCGGTTCGAGCGGGCCACCCCGGCCGAGCGGGAGTACATGCGGGCCATGGCGGCGCTCTCCGACGATCCCGGCAACGACATGGACGCCGCGGTGCCGACCTCGGACATCGCGACCTCCCTGGGCCGTAAGCCGGCCAGTCTGTCCCCGGCCCGGGACGCGCTGATCAAAAAGGGACTCATCTACTCGGGCGAGCGCGGCACCGTGGCGTTCACCGTCCCGCACTTCGGCCGGTACCTCCGCACCCAGCCGGTATGAGTCCCGTGTTGCGGGTATAACCAGGACATGAGGCCCGTACGCACCGCTGCCCGCGCCATGCTCGGATCGATCTTCGTCCTCGACGGTGTCCGAGCCCTGACCAGTCCGGAGACCCGGGCCGAGTCGGCACGCCCGCTCGCCGAGAAGGCGCGCCCGCTGCTGGAACGGACCGATCCACGCCTGCCCACCGACCCGGTGACCCTGGTCCGGGTGAAGGGCGCCGCCGACGTGCTGGCCGGTCTCGCCCTGGCCACCGGACGGTTCACCCGCCCGGCCGCCGCGGTGCTGGCCGCCGGTCTGGTGGCGCACACCGTGTCCGGTTCGGGTGGGCGGGACGAGAAGCTGCGTGATCTCGGGCTGCTCGGTGGGCTGCTGCTCGCGGCGGCCGACACCGAGGGCCGTCCGGGGCTGCGTTATCGCACGTCACACGCGGTGGAGCGGAGCCGCCGGTCGGCGCGGCGGGCCGTGCGTACCGCCCGCCGGGAGGCGAAGATCGCAGCGGTCTCGGCCGCCACTGCGCGTAGATTGCCCGGCTAACAACCTTCTTGCGGCCTTTGCGTTAAAGCGGGCGAGGGGCCCGCGCCGCCCCCGAAACGGGGGTCGCGCCATGCCGGCGAACAACAGACGATGGGTCGCGCTCAGCGTCCTGGTGACGGTCGCCGTCATCACCTTCGCCCTTCATCGGTACGGGTTGAGCACGCTCGCCGCCCATCACCAGTCGATCCGGGACTGGCTGGGCGGGGAGGGCCTCTACACCTCGCCCGGCGCCGTCCCACCACCCGCGCTCGCCGTCCTGCTCACGCCGCTCACCCTGCTGCCGGTCCCGGTGGCCGGCTGGCTGCTCGCACTCGCCGGGGCCGTCGCGCTGACCGCTGTCGCACTGGTGGTGGCCGGACCGGTGGCCCGCCGGTACGGGCGCCGGCGTACCCCGTACGTCCTCGGTGTCGCGGTTCTGGCTCTGCTCGCCGAACCGGTCCGCGCCACCGTCGGCCTCGGCCGCCCGGAGTTGCTGGTCCTCGCACTGATCGCCGCCGACCTGGTCGCGTTGCGCCGGGCCGCCCGGAACCGGCATCGCGCACCGGCCCGGCACACCCGCATCCGTCGGCTCCCGGACGGCACGGTCCTCTCCCGGCTGACCACCCGCCGGCCCCGCCCCGGCCTGGAACCGTCCGCGCCGGGCCCACTGCGCCGCGCATGGACCGGCGGCGCCTGGGCCGGTGTCGGCACCGGGCTGGCCACCGCCCTGAGCGCCACGTCCCTGCTCTTCATCGCCTACCTGGTGATCACCCGGCAGCGGCGGGCCGCCGGCCTCGCCCTGGTCACCACGGCGGTGGTCGGGCTCGGCCTGCTGCTCACCGTTCCCACCGAGACCCTCAGCTGGTACGGCCACCTGATGTGGGAGATCGACCGTCCCGCACCGGTCAGCGACCCCGGCAACCAGTCGCTGGCCGGGGTGATGGCCCGGTTGTACGGCTATCCCGCCCCGCCGATCCTGGTGTGGTTCTCGTTCGTCATGCTGCTGCTCGCCGTCGGGCTGATCCGGGCCCGCACCGCGCACGCCGACGGGGACGAGGTGGCCGCGTTCACCCTGATCGGGCTGACCGCGGCGGTCATCGTGCCGGTCAGCACCAGCGCCGAGCGCCTGTGGCTGCTGCCCGCCGTGCTGATCCTCGCCGACTCCGGCCTGCGCCGCCGCCGGCGAGTGCGGCTGCCGCGCTCGGCCCGTTTCGCCGGCGCCGGGTGTCTGCTGGCCGCCACTCTCACCTACCTGATCGCGATGGTGATGCCGTCCTGGTCGCTGGCGTGGAACATCCCGGCCCTGACGATGATCCTGCTGATCAACATCCTGCCGTCCCGGCACGCCACGCCCCCGATGCCGACCGGCCGGCGCCGTCCACAGCGCCGGGCCGCCATCCCGATGCCCCGCGGCGGCTGACCGTGTGGTGATCTGCGGCTCGATGCGAGCCGCAGATCACCACACAGCACTCAGCCCGCGGTGCGGGAGCTGACCCGGTAGCGGCCCGGCGGCTCGGCCCGGGAGCGGTGGAAGGCCCGGTTGAACGCATAGACCGAGGTGTAGCCAACCGACCGGGCGATGCTGTCGATGGTGTCGTCGGTGTCCCTCAGCCGCCGGGCCGCGAGATCCATCCGCCAGCGGGTCAGGTAGGCGCCGAGACTCTGCCCGATCACCGTCTGGAACCGCCGGGCCAGCGTCGCCCGGGACACCGCCAGCTCGGCCGCGAGAACCTCGGTGGTCCAGGCCCGCTCCGGCTCCCGGTGCAGCCGGCCGAGCGCCTCCGTCATCACCGGATCGTGCAGGGCGGCCAGCCAGCACCCCTCGACCTCGGCCGGCCGGCTCTCCAGCCACACCCGCAGCAGCTGGATGAGCAGGATGTCGACCATCCGGTCCAGGATCACGGCGGTCGCCATCCGGGGCTCGGCCAGCTCCCGGGCGAGCAGCCGGACGGTGTCGCCGAGACTCGTCCCGCCGCTGTCCGCGGCGAGGTGCACCACCTCCGGCAGCAGCGTCAGCAACCGGGTCGACACCGCGGGGTCCTGCCGGTAGGTCGCGCCCAGGATCCGGGTCCGCACCTCGCCGTCGCCCAGCCGCAGCACATCGCCGCGCTCCCGGGCCCGGGCGGCGGCGGTCACGTCACACGCGTAGATGTCGGCGCCGGGCACGCTGGCCATGGTGTGTGCGGTGCCCCGCGGCAGCAGCACCACGTCACCGGGCAGCACCTGCACCGGCGGCCGGGACCCGACGGTCAGCCAGGCCGCGCCACCGGTGATCGCGTAGAAGCCGGCCTCCGCCGCCTCCGCCCAGCGCACCCCCCAGGTGCCGCCCGCCTCGACCCGGGCTCCGATCGCGCCACGCACACCGGACAGCGCGAGCACGTCCGCGACAACATCCATGGCGTTGATCGTACGTCGCAATCAGGCTCGGCAGTTGAGACGATCAGACAAAGACCTGCACGTCAGAAGCATCGACCGTGTCATCGGGCCTACCTACGCTGGGCTTATCAACGAATCCGGAGGAGACTTCGCATGACCACCACCGACATCGTCCCGGACGGCCTCGTCCCCGCCGACATCCTGACCGCGGAGACCCCCGTCGCCGTCTACGCCGAGATCCGGATCCGGCCCGACCGGGACGCCGACTTCCGCGCGCTGATCGACGCGACCGTCCCGCTGGTACGCGCCGAGGACGGCCACGAGCAATACGAGGTGCACGCCGCCAAGGGCGAACCGGGCACCTACGCCCTCTACGAGCGCTGGTCCTCCGGGCTCGCCCTGGCCGCGCACGTGCGGCAGCCGTTCATGCTGGACTACTTCGGGCGGCTGCCGGAGATGCTGGCCGGAGAGTTCGAGACCCGGTGGCTCGTCCCGGTTCGGATCCCCGCTACGGGCAGTTGACCCACTCCTCGTTGCCGTCCTGGAAGACCTGGCGCTTCCAGATCGGCAGGCGGGCCTTCGCCTCGTCGACCAGACGGGCGCACGCGGCGAACGCAGCCGCCCGGTGGGCCGTGCTCACCGAGGCGACCAGGGCGACATCGCCGATCCGCAGCGTGCCGATCCGGTGCGAGACCGCCACCGCGTAGACCGCCGGGTCGGCGGCGATCTCCTCGGCCACCTCCCGAAGGATCGCCGCCGCGGTGGGATGACCCTCGTACTCCAGCAGGGTGACACCCCGGCCGTGATCATGGTCGCGGACCACACCCTGGAAGGAGACGACCGCTCCGGCCCGCGGGTCGGCGACGGCCGCCTCGTGGGCGGCCAGGTCCAGAGTCTCGTCCAGGACTTCGACAATCGCCACCAGGCCCGGTGTCGGGGTGCTGGGCGCGGAAGAGGTGGTCACGGGCGCTCCCCGGGAGTCAGCGGAAGGGGCAGGAACGGCACCGGGTCACCGGCCGCGACCTGGACGCCGGGCCGGACCACGGCGAAACCGTGGGCGTTGGCCAGGCCGCGCAACATCGCCGAGCCGACATGACCGACCGGCGTCGCGGTACGGCCGGTGGTGTCCAGGGCGGCCAGCGCCAGGTGGGTGAACCCGCCCCGGCCGGCCACCGGGGCACCGGCCAGCACCGACGGCAGCGGTGGCAGAGCCCGGCCCTGGAGCCCGGCAAGCAACGGCGCGACCAGGGTGACCAGGGCGATCACCGCGGACTGCGGGTTGCCGGGCAGGCCGGCCAGGAAGCGCGGGCGCCCGTCCGGGCCGGGCACCCGGGCCAGCAGCATCGGGAAACCGGGACGAACGGCCACCGTGTTGACCAGGTACGTCGCACCCAGCTCGGCCAGCGCCGGATGCAGGTGGTCGACCGGGCCGTTCATCGTGCCGCCGGTGGTGCAGACCAGATCGGCGGTGTCGAGCGCGGACCGGATCGCGTCCAAGTGGGCGTCGAGGGTGTCCTTGACCGGGCCGGTCACCGTGCCGACGGACGCGCCGTACCGGCGCAGCCAGGCCGGCACCTGCGGGCCGAGGGAGTCGCGGACCCGGCCGGCGCCCGGCGTGCCCGAGGTGAGCAGCTCGTCGCCGAAGACCAGCAGTGCGGCCCGGGGCACGGCACGGACCGACAGCGACTCGTATCCACAGGTCGCCGCCACCCCGATGACCGCCGGGTCGACGGGCGTGCCGGCCGGGAAGAGCTCCTCGCCGAGCCTCGCCTCCTCGCCGGGCATCCGCCCGTCCGGGACCGGGCCGTTGCGCGGTTCCCCGGACACCCGGCCGTCGGCGCCAGTCACCGAATCCTCGATCCGGACCAGGGCGGTCGTGTGCTCCGGCACCATCGCGCCGGTGGCGATCTCGACGCAGGTGCCGTCCTCGGCCAGCGGCGCCGGGGTGCCGCCGGCCAGCACCCGGCCGACCGGGCGCCACGGCCCGGTGCCGCGCACGGCCCATCCGTCGATGCTCGACGTCGGGAAGGCGGGCAGATCGGTGAGGGTGCGCAGCGGCTCCGACAGGGTCCGGCCGTCGGCCTCACCCAGCGGAACGTCCTCCGCGCCACCCGCCGCCGCCAGGCCCGCCTGATAGGCGAGCGTGCGCGCCAGTTCCCAGTCCACAGGGGTCGACTCGGTCACCGCGAAAGCCTAGCGGTCCCCAGCCCGCGTGGTCACTTGCGGTGCGCTCCGCGCCGGAAGTGACCACGCGGGTTAGTGGTCGCCGCCTCGGATCTGGTCGACCGTGTGCGACAGGAGGGGGCCGAGCACCGCCAGGCCGTCCTTGGCGCCGCCGGCCGAGCCGGGCAGGTTGACGATCAGGGTCCGGCCGGCCACCCCGGCGAGTCCCCGGGACAGCGCCGCGGCCGGCACCGTCTCCCGGCTGTGGGCGCGGATCGCCTCGGCGATGCCGGGGATCTCGAAGTCGAGCAGGCCACGGGTGGCCTCCGGGGTGCGGTCGGTCGGGGTGACCCCGGTGCCGCCACTGGTCAGCACCACGTCGACACCGTCGCTGATCGCGGTGCGCAGCGCCTCGGCGACCGGTTCCCCGTCCGGCACCACCACCGGGTCACCGACCTCGCATCCCAGTGAACGGAGCCCGGCGACGAGGCGGGGCCCGCTGGTGTCGGCGTAGACCCCGGCGGCGGCCCGGTTCGACGCCACGATCACTCGCGCGGTGATGGTCACGGCCGGTCCTCCGGGCGTACCCAATCGCCGGTCTTGCCGCCTTCCTTGCGCAGCACCCGGATGGCTTCCAGGCTGGCCGCGGGGTCCACCGCCTTGATCATGTCGATCATCGCGAGGCCGGCGGTGGCGACCGCGGTGAGCGCCTCCATCTCGACGCCGGTCCGGTCCGCGGTCTTGGTGATCGCGGTGATCTCGACGGTGGTGGCGGTGGTCTCCAGTTCGACCTTGACCCCGTGCAGGCCGATCGGGTGGCAGAGCGGGATCAGGTCGGGTGTCCGTTTCGCGCCCATGATCCCGGCGAGGCGGGCCACCGCGAGTGCGTCACCTTTCGGCAGACCGTCCCGGAGAAGGAGTTCGATCACTTCCGCGGTGGTCTGGACGCGGCCGGCGGCGACGGCCCGGCGGTCGCTCACCGCCTTGGCGGAAACGTCGACCATGCGCGCGGCGCCGGTGTCGTCGACATGGGTGAGTCGGGTCATACCGGGAGCTTAGTTCTATGCCGTTCACATCTCGTCCACACAGCTCAGGGGAGGTGGGAAATAGAATTCAGGGCCAGTGAATGGCGCGATTCTCATCGCATTGAGTTCCCATTCAGACGCGTTCCGTAACGATAACCCGTACGGTTCTCGCATTCTGCGCATAGCGACACGATCCACTTGAAACAGACACTCCCCGCAGCATAACTTTTCTCCGTCAACGCCAATTACCAGCAGAAAAGGGAGAAAAGCCATGATCGGCGAAAAAGAGTGGGGCTGAACATCAAACCCCTATGAATTACCCTCATCCTTGAGCGACGATGCGATAGCACTCGGCGACGACAAGGATCTGATGTCTCAAGACCGAAACGTCGACAACGTGACCGATCAGCGGCTCCGGCTGCTCGTCGGTCTCGTCGTCGTTCTAGGGGTCTGCGCCGCCGCCGGATTCGCGGCCCACGCGTTGCGCGACCCCGTCCCCACCCCGCACCCACTGGTCCTCGCCGGCCTCTGCGGAGCGCTGGTGATCGCCAAACGGGTCCGGGTCTACGTCCGGGTGCAGTCCAACCTCGACAGCAACACGTGGGGCGAGGTGCCGGTCCTGGTCGGGCTCACCCTCGTACCGGCGCACTGGGTGGTCTTCTGTGCCATCGCCGCCTCCCTGGTGATCCGCTGCCTGGCCCGCGCCGGCCTGCAGAAGAACGTCTTCGCCGTCGCCAAGGACACCCTGACCACCGGTGCCGCCGCCCTGGTCTTCCTGGCCTTCGGCGTCCGGGCCGACCTGGCCGATCCGTCCTTCCCGATGCTGCCGATCGTGGTGGCCCTGGCCACCTTCATCGTCGTCGACCACCTGGCGTTCGTGCCGGTGCTCTCCGCGGCCACCGGGGTCCCGCTCTGGCAGGTGGCACTGCACGACTGGGTCAGCAAGGCCATCCTGCACCTCGGCGAGCTGGTCGCCGTCCTGCTGGTGGCCGGTGTGCTGGCCACCGGCACACACCCGCTGCTCCTGCTGAGCGTCCCGCTCGTTGTGGTGTGCATGCACCTGTGGCAGTCCCGCAGCGTCCGCACCCGTGAGGAACGGGAGTCCTGGCAGCGCCTGGCCAAGGCCACCGACGAGCTCAACGCCGTCGACCTCACCCAGGTCCTGCACTCGGCGACCACCCGGGCGGCACAGATCTTCTCCGCCGCCGAAGCCGCGATCGACCTGTCCGCCCGGACCGTCCGGGCCACCGAGTCGCAGATCCTCGCCGACGGGCCGCCGGCCGCCGCGACGCCCGCGCCACCCGACGAGACCACCGTCGACCTGGTCGCGCACGACGGCAGTGTGCGGATCGGGGTGCTGCGGCTGCGGTTCGGCGGCGCGGTCCGGCTCACCGAGGTCGAGCAGTACAAGCTGCGCACCTTCGCCTCCGCGCTGTGCACGGCCATCCGCAACGCCCAGGCGTACGCCGAACTCGCCCGGATCGCCGCCGAGAACGCGCACGCCGCCACCCACGACCCGCTCACCGGCCTGGCCAACCGCCGCCGCCTGTACGAGCACGCCGAGCAGCTGTTCCAGGCCACCTCGCACTCCGGGCTCTTCGCCCTGCTGATGATCGACCTGAACCACTTCAAGGAGGTCAACGACACCCTCGGGCACGCCGCCGGCGACGAGGTGCTGCGTCAGGTGGCCGCCCGGCTGCGGGACGCCGCCGCCCCCGGTGACCTGGTCGCCCGGCTCGGCGGCGACGAGTTCGCGGTGCTTCTCACCGGGCTGCCGACACCGGCGCTCGCCGGGCACCGGGCCACCGGCATGCTCACCGCGCTGGAGGCCGACATCGAGGTCGAGGGCATGCGGCTCACCGTCGAAGCGGCCGGCGGCATCGCCCTGGCCGCCGGCACCGGAGGCACCGAGGAGCTGATGCGCCGCGCCGACATCGCGATGTACCAGGCGAAACGCGCCGGCGAGCAGACGTTCGTCTACGCACATGCCCGGGACACCGCCGATCTGGGCCGGCTGATGCTGACCGGGGAGCTGCGGCGGGCGGTGGCCGAGCACGAGTTCACCGTCGACTTCCAGCCGATCGTCGATCTGGGCACCGGCGAGGTGGTGGCGGCCGAGGCGCTGGCCCGCTGGCACCATCCCGAGCAGGGCAGTCTCAGCCCGGTGCAGTTCCTGGAGACGGTGGAACGCTCCGGGCAGCTGCCGGCGTTCGCCGACGCGGTGCTGGAGCAGTCGCTGCTCGCCCGGCAGAGCTGGCGGGACGCCGGTTTCGACCTGCCGGTCGCGGTCAACGTGTCGCCGCGCAGCCTGCTCGACCCGACCTTCCCCGGCGCGGTGCTGGCGATGTTGAGCCGCCACGACGTACCGGCGAATCGCCTGGTCCTGGAGTTGGCCGAGACGCTCACCGTCAGTCAGCTCGACGTGGTCGAACGCACCCTCGCCGAACTGCGCGACGCCGGGGTCCGGCTGGCCATCGACGACTTCGGCACCGGCGTCTCGTCACTGTCGGTGCTGTCCCGGATCCCGGTGCACCAGCTCAAGATCGATCGGGAGTTCGTGGCCGGGGTGGAGACCTCGGCGGAGGCGGCCGCGGTCATCCGCACCACCGTCGACCTGGCCCGGAATCTTCACCTCACGGTGGTCGCCGAAGGGGTGGAGAGCGAGCCGCAGCGGCGTGCCCTCTGGGCCCTGGGCTGCCTGGCCGGGCAGGGCCACCTGTTCGCCCGGCCCTACTCAGCGGCCCGATTCCTGGGCGTCCTGCAGCGTGGTTCGGGCGGACGGCCCGGTGTGCTGGCTGTGGCGCTGCACGACGAGGGCTCGGTGGTCCGCCTTCCGGTCCGCCGTCTGCCAAACTTGCCCGCGTGATCAAGCTGTCGGACCGGGCCCTCGACCTGCTCCTCTACGCGTTGTCCGCGGTCTTCGCACTGGTCACCGCACTGACCTCGACGTTGCTGCCGCACCGGGCGTGGGGTGCGGTGGCGGCCGGCGGCTACCTGGCCGCGGCCCTGCTCGTCTACCTGGTGCGCCGCCGGGACCTGCTGACCTGGGCGGCCTGGGGCGCGGTGGCGCTGCTGCCGATGGTCCTCCAGGCCGTGCAGCGGGCCGGCGGGCGCACCGACCGGGCCCAGGAGGAGGTGCTCGTCGTCGAGCACATGGGCGAGTCGCTGCTGAGCGCCGGCACGCCCTACCTGAGCCGTCCGGAGATCGCCGCGATCCCGATCGATGAGCGCCTGCTCGGCTACCGCCCCTACCAGCCCGGCATGTCGATCTTCGGGCTGCCGCGGGCGGTGGCCGGCGACTTCTGGTGGACCGACGCCCGGATCTGGTTCGCGGTGGTCACCGCGGGCGCGCTGGTCACCGCGTTTCATCTGGTACGCGCCACCCAGCCGGTACGTGCACTCCAAGCCGCCACCGTCCTCCCCGTGACGGCGCTGACGCTGGCGACCGGTGGGGACGACATCCCCGTCCTGGCGCTGTGCCTGCTCGCCCTGGCGCTCGTCCACGCCGGCCGCCCCGGGTGGGCCGGTGTGGCCGTCGGGGCGGCCGCCGCGTGCAAACTGTTCGCCCTCCCGGTGGTCGCCGTCCTGGTGATCCTGGCGCTCTTCACCCGATCGTGGCGGCTGCTCCCGGGTGCTCTCGGGCTCCCCCTGCTGGCCCTGCTGCCGCCGCTGCTGGTCAACGCCGACGCACTGATCGAGAACGTGTTCCGGTTCCCGCTCGGGCACGGCCTGGTCACCAGCCCGGCGCAGTCCCCGTTCCCGGGATATCTGATCTCGCAGCTCGAACCGGGCGGCCGTTACGTGGCGATGGGCCTGCTCGGGCTCGCCGCCGCGGTGATCGGGATCCTGCTGCTGCGCCGTCCGCCACGCACCGCCCGGTCGGCTGCCCTCTTCTGCGGATACGGACTTCTCACCGCGATCCTGCTGATGCCGACCACCCGTTTCGGATACCTGCTCTACCCGGCCGCACTGGTGTTTTTCGCCCTGGCACTCAGCAAGGACACAGCTTCTTCGGCTGCACAGCGCGACACAGCCTTGTACCGTCATTGAAATGCATATGACCTGTCCCAAGTGTCACGGCGAGATGCGGGTCTACGAGCGCAGCGGCGTCACGATCGACCAGTGCACCGAGTGCCGCGGAATCTTCCTGGACCGTGGCGAGCTGGAGAAGCTGTTCGCCGTCGAGGCCAACTACAACCGTTCCCAGGGCGGCCAGGTCCCGCCTCCCCCTCCGGCCCCACACCAGCCCCCGCACCAGCCGGGCTACGCGCCTCCGCCCCCGCCGCCCGGTTACGGGACACCCGGCTACGGAGCGCCCCGTCCGGGTGCCTACCCGCCCCCCGCACCCGCCTATGGGCACCACGGGCACTACCGGCACGGTGGGCACGGGCATCACGGGCACTACCGTCGTCGTAGCTTCCTGCACGGCCTCTTCGACTGAGCCGACACTTCGGCCCGTGTCCTTCTGCCGCGTCGTGACGTCGGCAGAACGCGGGTGAGAAGGTGGATGCGGCCGGCATGCCCGACATGCCACGGTGTGTCGTATGCCGGCCGATCCCGTCGAAGTCGCCGCCCGTCTCGTCCGTGACCGATTCCCGGACGCGCACGCCGCCTTTCTCGGCGGCAGTGCCCCGACCGCCCGCCGGACCCGCTGGTCCGATCTGGACGTGGTGGTCGTGCTCGACGGTCCACCCGCACCGTTCCGGGAGACCACACGCCATGACGGCCAACTCGTCGAATGGTTCGTGCACACACCGGACTCGTTGCGGCACTACTGGCGCCAGGACGCCGGCCGGCGCCGCACGCCGCTGTTACGCATGGTCGCCGAGGGCATCCCGCTGATCCCGGCGCGTCCCGGTGAGATCTCCACCCGGAACCCGGCACATCCCGGTGAGGCCCCTGCCCAAGCCCCGACCCGGCCTGGCGAGGCCCCTGCCCGACACTCGGGTCATGTCGGCGAGCCCTCCGCCCACGACCTGCCCCAGCCGGGCGCGGCTCCCGCCCTGAACCCCTCCCAGCCCGGCGGGCCCCCTTCGCAAGACCCGGCCTGGCGCGGTGAGCGGACTGGGCGGAACGCGGCCTCGCCCGGGGAGTTGCCGGAGCCAGGCTCGCGGGGGCGGGGGTATCAGGCCGAGGCCGTCGCTCTGTTGGCGGCGGGGCCGGCGGCTCCGGGCGCCGCTGCCGTCGACTACCAGCGCTATCTGGTCACCGACCTGCTCGACGATCTGCGCGGTGCCACCGATCCGGTCGAGATCGCCTTTCTGGCGGCCACCGTCGTGCTCGCCGCCTCCGATCTGCTTCTGCTGGCCGAGAACCGTTGGTCGGCCCGCGGCAAGTGGCTTCCCCGGCGGCTCGCCGAAGTGGCGCCGGAGTTGCCCGGCCGGCTGGCCGCCGGACAGCGGGCCGCGGTGGCCTGGGGCGATCGGGCACCCCTGGAGTCGGCCGTCCGGACTGTTCTTGATCACACTGGCGGCCCACTGGGGGAGGGCTTCCGGGTCGCCGGGACGATTCCGGCTCCGCACACACAGTGATTCGAAACGACGATACGGAATCGTCCACATTGCTGGCTTCGAGCCTTGTGAACGCGTCAATTTTCACGACTGTAATCAAAAGACGAACGTGGTATTGATCACGCTTAGTAATCACCAAACGGAGTCACGCCGTCACTTTAGAGCGAGATATTTCGATAAGGCTCTCTTTACGTGTGCGTTACGAAGTTATCGGAATACGCAACGTCGCCGATCTTGGGTATTGTCACGTCGCCCCCCTGTCGCGGCGAAGGAGGAAGAACCGTGACTGAAACTGCCGATACATCCCTGCAGACCGACCTGCAAGACACCTACGGGCGGTATGAGGAGCTTCGTTCCGGTGTGGACGAACTCCAGCGCAGCCTGGCGACCATGCAGGTCAGTGCCGAGTCCGAAAACGGCGTGGTGCACGCCACAGTGGACGCTGCCGGGAGCCTCGTCGGACTCCGGCTCGATCAGCAGGCCTGCCGGGAATGGAACGTCGACACCCTGGCCCGGGTGATCGTGGAAACCGTGCAGAACGCGTCGGCCGGCAAAACCCGACAGATCGAACAGCTCGTCACCAATCACCGCCCCGACGAGGACGCCTGAACAAACCGCGACTCGTCTTTCCCCTATTCGCCCGACGAACTCCGGCCAGCCTCACCAGTCGGCGCCCACCCCCGCGCCCGGCTCCCCGACCTGCCGGATCCGGTATCCGTGCCGGGCCGCTCGTTCCCACCCACGAACACCGCGACCCGGCGCAACACCCGCACACCGAAGATCAGAGATCAGATGGCCATGTCGACGAATCGCGACAGGTGCAGCTGAGCGGCCACCGTGATCGTGTCGGTCGGCCCGTTACGGTGCTTGGCCACGATGAAGTCGGCCTCACCCGCACGCGGCGACTCCTTGTCGTAGTAGTCGTCACGGTGCAGCAGGATCACCACGTCGGCGTCCTGCTCGATCGAGCCGGACTCACGCAGGTCGGACAGCTGCGGCCGTTTGTCGGTGCGCTGCTCGGGACCACGGTTCAGCTGGCTCACCCCGATCACCGGGCACTCGATCTCCTTGGCCAGCAGTTTCAGGCCACGGGAGAGCTCCGAGACCTCCTGCTGACGGCTCTCGGTCTTCTTCGGCGAGGACATCAGCTGGAGATAGTCGATCACCAGCATCTTCAGGTTGTGCCGTTGTTTGAGACGCCGCGCCTTGGCCCGGATCTCCATCAGGTTCATGTTGGGTGTGTCGTCGACGAAGATCGGCGCCTGACTGATCTCGCCCATCCGCCGGGCCAGTTTCGTCCAGTCGTCGTCGGACAGCTGCCCCGACCGGAGTGTGTGCAGCGGCACCCGCGCCTCGGCGGAGAGCAACCGCATCACCATCTCGATCTTGCTCATTTCCAGCGAGAAGATGGCGCTGGCATGGCCGTGCTGGATCGCCGCGTTGCGGGCGAAGTCCATGCTGGCGGTCGACTTACCGAGACCGGGGCGTCCGGCCACGATGATCAGCTGGCCGGCATGCAGCCCGTTCAGCAGCCGGTCCAGGTCGGCGAAACCGGTCGGCACACCGGACATCACGCCACCGGCCGCGCCCACCGCCTCGATCTCGTCGAGGGTCGGCTGGAGCATGTCACCGAGAGCCGCGTAATCCTCGCTGACACGTTTCTCGGTGACGTCGTAGATGGCCTGCTGCGCGAGGTCGACGATGTCGTCGACGTCCCGGCCGCCGCTCCCACCCGTACCGTAACCGAGTTGGACGATCTTGGTCCCGGCCTCCACCAGGCGGCGCAGGATGGCCCGCTCGGAGACGATCCGGGCGTAATACGACGCGTTCGCCGCGGTCGGCACGCTCTCGATCAGCGTGTGCAGGTAGGGCACACCACCGATGCGCTGCAGCTCACCGGAGTCGGCGAGGGCCGCGGCCACGGTCAGGGCGTCGGCCGGCTCACCGCGACCGTACAGATCGAGGATGACGTCGTAGATCGTCGCGTGCACCGGCCGGTAGAAGTCGTTGACCTTGAGGATCTCGACGACGTCGGCGATGGCGTCCTTGGAGAGCAGCATGCCGCCGAGCACACCCTGCTCGGCCGCGACGTCCTGTGGCGGCGCCTTGTCGAAGCCACCGCCACCACCGCCCCCGCCGCCCTCCTGCGGACCCTTGCCCTTGCCACCGCCCCCGTTGAAGGAGCCGCCCCCGCCCCCGGACGCGGCCGGCGGCCGTGCCTCATGCCTCGCGTCGTCGGTGATCGACACCCGGACTCCCCCTCCACTCGGCCACGCGCTCGGACGATCGAACCGCCTCGGTCAACCCGCCTCGGTCAACCCGCCTCGGTCAACCCGCCTCGGTCAACCCGCCTCGGTCAACCCGCCTTGGTCAACCATTCGACCCGATCAAGTCCGCACGTGAGGCTGGACCACTCTACGAATCCGGTCGGCCCCGGCCCAACTGGCGCGGTGGACAAGCCTTGGGACAACCTGTGGACAGCCCGGACAACTCCTGTGGGTAGCCCTGTGCACACCGTGTGGATAACTCTTGGGGACAACGAACCCGACCAGGTGTTTCGCTCGCTACTCCTGTGGAGGGCAGAAAAGGTTCTGGATCTGCGGAAATACCGACTCGGGTGAGCAATCCGTCGCACTGAGGCGTTGCGGTTCCGTCTCGCGCACGTCACCCTTTCCAGGTGGACCAACGGGAGTGGGACTACGGCACCCGCATGTCGCGCAGTCGGCGCGCTGCGGGTTCTTGGTCCACCCGGGAACCGGAGGTCCAGGAGCCGGAGCCTCGTTGGGCCTCCCTCACCGACACCGGGAGCATGGCTCCGAGCGACGAGGCCCTCACCTGGCAGCGCCGCGCCGACGACTGGGCCCAGCAGGCCGAGGTCGAGCCGTACAACGGCGGTGGCGGCCAGGAGATCGAGCCGGCGAACAGGTGGTCCTCCGCCGAGGTGAGCACCACCGGCCGGCCCACCTTCCCCGCTGACGGTGTCGGCTGGCGCACCGAGACCGCCGAGTGGCGGGCCACCGGGGCGCGCTGGCGGCAGACCACCGAGTGGCGTTCGTCCACCGGCTCACACGTGTGGCGTTCCACCACCGAGGCCTGGCAGGACGAGGAGGACGGCGCTCCGAGACGGGAGCAGGAGGCGATCTCCGGCACGGCTTGGCCGACCCCCGGCACCGACTCCGACGGTGACAGCGCGTCGACACCGTCCTGGCGGCAGTCGGCGGCCGATCAGACCCCGTCGTGGCGGCAGTCCCGGGCCGATCCCGGCCCGTCCTGGCAGCAGCCCCGCTCCGACTCCACCCCGTCGTGGCAGGAGCCGCGTTCGGAGTCCACGCCGTCCTGGCAGGAGTCCCGCTCCGAGTCCACGCCGTCCTGGCAGCAGTCCCGCTCCGATCCGGCCCCGTCCTGGCAGCAGTCCGCCCGCTCCGAGCCGGCACCCTCCTGGCAGCAGCCTCGATCCGAGCCGACCCCGTCGTGGCAGCAGCCCCGGTCCGAGCCCACGCCGTCGTGGCAGCAGCCCCGGTCCGAGCCGACCCCATCGTGGCAGCAGTCGCCGGCACCGGCCGCCGAGCCGGCCCCCTCCTGGCGGCAGTCGTCCGACCCGGCGCCGTCCTGGCGGCAGACCGAGCCGGAGACCCCGTCGTGGCAGCGCACCGATCCGGAGGCGTCCGGGTCCCGGCGGCGCCGCCCGGACGGGCCGGCCGCGACCACTCCGGTCGAGCAGACCTGGTCGTCGGGCAGTTCCTCCTGGCAGCAGCCGTCCGCCTCGACTCCGTCGTGGCAGCAGACCTCCGCCCGTACGCCCGCGTGGCAGCAACCGCAGCAGACGCCCTCCTGGCAGCAGCCGTCCGGCCCGGCGCCGGCCCGGCGCCGTGACGAGGACCAGACCGGTGCCGCCCGCTCGGGCCGTGCCGACCGGCCCGAGCCCGGGGAGAACACCGGCGGCATCACCCGCTGGGAGCGCACCGACGCGCCCGGCTGGCAGCGGTCCGCGGCCGACGACGCCCGGCATCTGGTCCGCGAGGACGACCGGGCCGCCTGGCGCCGGGACAGCGAGCGCCCCACCCGGGTCGGCCGCCGCCGGGCCGCCGAGAGTGGTGCCGCGCCGTCCGGAGGCACCGGTTGGACCAGCGGTTCCGACGGGGACAACTGGGCCGGGCACACCGACACCGGCAGCATCCCGGCCTTCATCGAGCCGGACGACGGACCGGCCGCGCCGAGCTGGGGCACCCGCTCCGGTGGGCCGTCGCGACGGGACCGGCGGCGGGCCGCCGAGCAGGAGCGCCCCGAGCTCACCCGGCCCGACTCCGGCCGCGCCGGCCAGTCCCGCACCGACATCGGCCGCCCGGATCAGTCCCGGACCGACATCGGCTGGCCCGACCAGTCCCGCACCGACATCGGCCGGCCCGACCAGTCCCGCACCGACATCGAGCGTCCCGGCCTGTCCCGCATCGACGTCGGCCGTCGCGGTGGCGCCGCGCCCAAACGGGGCAAGCCGCGCTACAACGCGAATCCCACGAACTGGCGCGAGGACACCTCCTCGTGGGATGCCGACCAGGACACCAGCAACTGGACACGGGACCCGGACACCGGCCAGTGGAGCCGGGCCGAGGACGACCCCCGGGTGCTCGCGTGGCGTGCCGAGGCCGCCCGCCGGGAGGCCGCCAAGGGGGAGCCGGAACCGGAGCCGGAGGAGGAGCCGACCGGCCGCCGGGCCCGCCGGGCCGACCCGTCCGGTGGGGTGCCCGGTGGTCCGCTGCCGAGCAGTGCGATCCCGTCCGGCGGTGGCCCCGGCTGGGCGGCCGGCGCGGTGCCGAACGAGGCGCCGTCCGGCGGCATGCCCCGCAACGCCCTGCCCGGCCCGGCCGACGAGGACCAGGGACGCCGCCGCCGTGGCGCCGACCCGGACCGCACGGGTGGCCGCCGGCGCGCGTCCGATTCCTGGCAGCAGGACTCCGGCCCACAGCGGCCCGCCGACGCCTGGCAGAGTCAGCCGGATCCGCGGCAGAGCCGTCAGTACCGGCGCATCGAGATCGAACCCGAGGACTACTCCACGCCCGACGACGGGCGTCCCGGTCCGCGGCCGCCGCAGTGGCAGGATCCGGGTCCGGATCCGCGCCGTTCCGGCTACCGGGACGAGCCGCCCGACCAGTCCGGGTATGGGCAGTCCTATCCGCCGCCGCAGCAACCGCCTCGGCGCAGCGGGTTCGGCAGCGCCGCCCGGGAGCTTCCGGCCGGCCCCTCGGCACAGCAGCAGCGGCCCGGCTACGGCGGTCCGGCCCGGGAACTCCCGGCCGGCCCGTCCGCGCAGCAGCCCTCGCGGGCGCCGCGGGAGTTGCCGGCCGGCCCGTCGGCGTACGCCGCGGGCGACCCGGGCCAGTGGTCCGACCGGGAACGGCCG
This sequence comes from Actinoplanes sp. G11-F43, assembly GCF_050589265.1. Classification (NCBI taxonomy): domain Bacteria; kingdom Bacillati; phylum Actinomycetota; class Actinomycetes; order Micromonosporales; family Micromonosporaceae; genus Actinoplanes; species Actinoplanes sp. G11-F43. The sequence continues at coordinate 34,168 of NZ_JBNZCE010000021.1, read as the reverse complement.
CAGCAGCCCCCCACACGGCCGGTCAGTGGTCCGGCCTGGCCCGCCCAGGAGCGGCAGCAGCCGGAGCCGCAGCGGCCCGGCTACGGCGCTTCCGGCACCGATTCCTGGCTCGATCAGGAGGGGCGGCAGCAGCGCCCGGGCGGCGGCTCGTCCTGGATCGAGCAGGAACGCCGGCAGCAGGCTCCGCAGCGCCCGGCTGGCGGCGAGCCCTCGTGGCTCGACCAGGAGCGGCAGCAGCAGTCGCCGACCGCACCGGTCAGCGGCCCGTCCTGGCTGGAGCAGGAGCGGCAGCGGCAGCGCCCGCAGTCGGGCCCGTCGTACGGCGGTCCCCGGATCCCCACCCAGTCGCCCGGCTACGACGCCCGTGAGCTGCCCGCCGGCAGTTCCGCGCCGAGTTGGTCGGAGCAGCGGAAGCCGGCGTACGGCGGATCCGAGGATCTGACCGCGCGCTGGCCGGACCCGCTCGCCGAGCAGTCCGGCCGGGGTGGCTACGACAATCGTGACGAACCGCCCTCACCCGATGGGGGCGGATTCGGCGGCCGTCCGCCTCTCACGGACTGGCTCGCCGCGGAACGCGCCGAACGGCGCGGGACGACCGGGTACCGCACGGGCGCCGGGCAGGACGGTGAGACCGACTGGCGTCGAGAGTTGTCCGGAGATCCGGCGGAAGGAGAGTCCCGCCGTTACAGCACGTCGGACTTTCCTCCCTTTCGGCCAAGTGGGTCAGCCTCGGTCGACGGAACGTCGAACCTGGCCCTGAGCTCCACCTCGGTGATCTCCACCGAGCCCGGCGCGGCCGCACGCGCGGGTGGCGGAACCGCCCTCGCCGTCGAGGAGGACACCTCCTGGCCGCCGCGCCGGTCCACCGGCGCGTTCCAGGGCACCGGATCGTACGAGCGCCGCCCGGTCAGCGACGACTACTTCACCACCGGCGTCAAGCAGAACGATCTGCTCGATCCGGATGACGACGAGGAAGAGGAGGACAACGGCAGCCCGCTCGCCGCGGTCGGTTACACGGTCGTCTGGTACGGGGTTCCGGTGGTCCTCTTCGTCGCCGGCATGCTGGTGCTCAACACCGGTGGGAACAACACCGCGCTGGACACGCTCGCCGGGGCTCTGCCGCAGTTCGGCATCTCGCTGGTGCTGAGCATGCTGGTCGCCTACGGCCTTCGTACGGCCACCACGTCCTGGAAGTCGGCGAGTGTCGGCCTGGCTGCGGCGGTCGTCGGCGGCGGCCTGGCGACGGTGCTGAGCTCGGCGATCACCGGCAACAGCCTGAGCTGACCCGGCCGAGGCCGAGAACAAAGCAAGAGGCGCGCCGGGCACCGGGCCCGACGCGCCTCATGGCGTAGTCCGAAGAACTACTTGGCGGCCACCACGTTCACCGGGAACGTCGCGGTCACCTCGGGGTGGAGCTTGACCTGCACGTTGTACGAGCCGGTGGTCTTGATGTGACCGGGCAGCTCGAGACGACGGCGGTCGAGGGCCGGGCCGCCGGCGGCCTTGACCGCGTCGACGATCTCGGCCGGGGTGATCGAGCCGAACAGACGGCCGCCGTTGCCGGAGCGCGCCTTCAGCGTGACCTTGAGGCCGGACAGCTGGCCCTTGACCTCGTTGGCCTGGCCCAGGTCACGGATCTCACGGGCCTCGCGGGCCCGCTTGATGACCACGACCTGCTTCTCCGCGCCCTTGGTCCACTGGATCGCGAACCCCTGCGGGAGCAGGTAGTTACGGCCGTAACCGTTCTTCACCTCGACGATGTCGCCGGGGGTGCCGAGGCCGGACACTTCCTGAGTGAGGATGATCTTCATCTGGGTGTCCTCTCTCAGCGCGCCGTAGCGGTGTACGGCAGGAGCGCCATCTCACGCGCGTTCTTGACCGCGCGGGCGATCTGACGCTGCTGCTGGGAGGTCACACCGGTGACGCGGCGGGCACGGATCTTGCCGCGGTCGGAGATGAACTTCCGCAGGAGAGCGGTGTCCTTGTAGTCGATGTAGGTGATCCCGTCCTTGTCGAGCGGGTTCACCTTCTTCTTCGGCTTGCGAAGCGCAGCAGCCTTAGCCATTGCTCAAACTCCTGAATTGTGATCCTGAAAGCCCGGAGGGCTTAGAAGGGAGGCTCGTCGTCGAACGAGGAGTTGCCGCCGCCACCGCCGGAACGGTTGCCGCCGCTGGATGCCGGGGCCGCTGTCGCCCAGGGGTCGTCGAAGTCGTTGTTGTTTCCACCACGACCGCCACCGGAGTTGCCGGAGTTGCCCCCGAACTGCCGGTTGCCACCCCCGCCGCCACCACCGGAACCGAAGCCGCCGCCGGAGTTGCCGAAGCCACCCCCGCCGCCACCGGACCTGCTCGCCTTCTGCACCTTCGCCGTGGCGTAGCGCAGTGACGGGCCGATCTCGTCGACCTCGAGCTCGTAGACGGTGCGCTTCTCTCCCTCTTTGGTGTCGTAAGACCGCTGCCGCAACCGGCCCTGCACGATCACCCGGGCGCCGCGCTGCAGCGACTCGGTGACGTGCTCGGCGGCCTCACGCCAGACACTGCAGGTGAGGAAGAGTGGCTCGCCGTCTTTCCACTCGCCCGACTGCCGGTCCATCGTCCGCGGTGTCGAGGCGACACGGAACGAGGCAACGGCCGCACCGGAGTTGGTGTAGCGCAGCTCAGGGTCGTTGACCAGGTTGCCAACAACCGTGATTACGGTTTCTCCAGCCATGAAACTTCTCCTCGCCGCTCAAGTCGTTGACGCAAAGGGTCTCAGGACCCTCTGACAAAAAACGCCTCAGCGGGTCTCGGGACGGATGACCTTGGTGCGCAGGATGGACTCGTTGAGCCGGAGCTGACGGTCCAGCTCGGCCACGGCCTCGGGCGTCGCCTGCAGGTCGACGACCGCGTAGATGCCCTCGGCCTTCTTGTTGATCTCGAACGAGAGCCGGCGACGGCCCCAGACGTCGAGCTTCTCCACCGAGCCACCCGCGGTCCTGATCACGTTCAGGTACTGGTCGAGCGACGGTGCGACGGTGCGCTCCTCGAGCGAAGGGTCGAGGATCACCATGAGTTCGTAATGACGCAAGACGTTCTCACCTCCTGTGGGCTATGCGGCCACGGGATTTCCGTGGCAGGAGGTCTTGTGTCGTACGCAGAAGAAAACCGCGGGTCAGGTAGCGCCCACGGCGAACACACTGCGAACCGAGCCAGCATACCCAAGAGGGTCGCCACGCCCAAAAACGACGGCCCCGTCCGGAGACAGGGCCGTCGTCACGTAGAGCCGCGGGGCGTCCGGTCCGATTCGTTGGGTGGGACCTGGGGAGGAACGACCACACCGATGAGGTTGGACGCGTCCGCCCCGCGGAGCTTTCAGAAACTACCTTACGCCATATTTGTACGAGATGCACGTTGTGACACGATTGCCCGAATCGCGGCAGTTGCTACGCCCAGCACGCAGACCAGCGCGGTCAGCCCGAGCAGGCCCAGTGGGCGCCCGTCGTCGATCCGCCCGACCGCCGCCACCGGCTCGGCCGCGCTCAGACCCGACGGCTCGGCCGGCTCCGCCTCCCAGCCCGGGATCCGGGACAGCACCTCGTCCGTCTCGGAGATCTGCGGCACCGTGCCGCCCTGACCCACCCCGTCCCGCGCCGGGCCGGCCTGTGCCGCGATCGGCCCGGCACCCGGCGTGGCGGGCACCGTCGCCTTCCGGCCGCCCGGGGGCATGCCGGCGAACACCGGCGCACCGGTGGCCGTACTCCGCAAGGGTTTGGTCTTGATCTTGGAAGTGATGTCCCCCTGCGGCATCGCCTGCGCCGCGGTGGTCACCGTCTGCGCGGCGGTCGCCGGTCGCGATCCGGGCTGCTTGCGCGCTCCGCGCCGGGATTCCTTGCCGGTACGGGCGGGCCGCGCCGCCCCGGCGATCGAACCGGGCCTGGTGGAACCAGCGGTGGTACGTGCCGGAGCACCCGGAATCGCCGGCTTCGACATCGTCGCGACGGAACGGGAGCCACCACCCGGGGCGGCCGGCGCCGGCTCCGGCTCCTCCGCGGCAGCCGACGGGGACGCCGTCACCAGCACCGGCAGGGTGGTGTCGTCCTTGGACGCGCACTCCGGCGTCAGCAGCACCGGAGTGGCGCCCCGGCGGAAGACCACCTCGGCCGAACCGTCCGCCGGGATCGTCCCGCGCGGCGCGCCGGCCAGCCGCAACTGCGCGTCGTGCCCGGTCTGGTTGACCACCCGGACCACGCTGCCGGCCGGAACCGTCATCGTCTCGACGTTCGGCCGGGAACCGCACGACAGGCCCAGCATCCCGGCGCCGCCGAAACTCACCTGCCGTTCGTTCGACTCGACCTGTTCGGCGCTCGCCGTCCCGTTCAACAGCAGCGGCGCGCCGAAGATGAGACCGCTCAGCCCCAGCGCCGCCATCCGGTATCGGAACTGTCGCGACATGCCATCCCCCAGTTCACCGCCGATCGAGATCAGCGTTCGTCCAGCCAGATCACCGGGGGTAACGACGGGTGCACAAGCGCGGTGACGCGGCGGGAAACCGTCGTACCGGCGTCGTAGGCTCGTCCCATGCGCATCGGAGCCCACGTCGATCAAGCCGACCCGCTGGCCGAGGCCGCCGCTCGTGGCGCCGAGGCGGTGCAGTTCTTCCTGACCGACCCACAAAAGTACAATTCCCCCAAACCGCGTGAGGACGCCGCGCTGATCCGGGCCGCCGAGGTGGACGTCTACATCCACGCGCCGTACATCGTGAACGTCGCCTCGCCCAACAACCGCATCCGCATCCCCAGCCGCAAGCTGCTGATGGCACACGCCAAGGCCGCCGCCGAGCTGGGCGCCAAAGGGCTGATCGTGCACGGCGGCCACGTCGGCAAGGGCGCCGATCTGGCGGACGGTTTCACGAACTGGCGAAAGGCCTTCGAGTATGCGGAGAGCGACGGCGGACTGCCCCTCCCGATCCTGATCGAGAACACCGCGGGTGGCGACAACGCGTGCGCCCGCCGGTTCGACGACCTGGCCCGGCTGTGGGAGGCGGTCGGCTCGTTCGGGGCCGGGTTCTGCCTGGACACGTGCCATGCCTTCGCCGGCGGGGAGGACCTGCTCGGCATCGTCGACCGGGTCAAGGCGATCACCGGGCGGATCGATCTGATCCACGCCAACGACTCCAAGGGCGGATTCGACTCGGGCCAGGACCGCCACGACAACCTCGGCAATGGGAAGATCGACCCCGAGTTGGTGGTGGCCGCGATTCGCGCCTCCGGCGCTCCGGCCATCGTGGAGACACCGGGCGGGGTGGAGGGGCAGACCGCCGACATCGCCCTACTGCGGGAGCGGGCGGGCAACTGACGCACCGCCGCCGGGGAGGGTCATGACCGAGAAGCCGCAGCCGGCCTCACCCGCGCCGCCCGCCGCTGAGCGGCCAGCGCCGGAGAGCCCTGCCCCGGAGAGCCCTGCCCGGGAGTCGTCAGCGCCGCCGGCATCGGCCACCGCCGCTTCCCCCGCGTCCGTGACGGCGCCCTCCCCGGTGCCTGAGTCGGCGACCACCTCATCCGCCGCTTCATCCGGGGGTGCGGCCGGGGCGGCCGTGAGCGGACCCACGACCGGGCCGGCCGAAAGCAAACCCACAACCGGGCCAGCCGAAAGCGGGCCCACGACCGGGCCGGCCGAAAGCGGACCCACGGCCGGTTCCGGGGTTGCGGGGAAGCCCACTGCCGGGCAGCGCGGGGCACCGGGAGAGAAGCGGCGGCGTTTCACCGTCTTCTGGCGCAGAGCGGCGACGAATACCCCGCCATCGGCCGGCAGCGTCGCGCCAAACCCGAAAAATCCTAACAAGACGGACACGGCTGCGGGGGTGACTCCGCAGAGCACCGACCACGCGGTCGCGTCTGCCGGATCGACTCCACAGAAGACCGGTTCGGCACCCCAGCAGCGCAAGGCCCTGCCCACCGACCGGCCGGCCGGAGCGCCACCGGACCCGTGGACCACCTTCGCCAACACCCGGGACAAGGGGCCCGGCCGGATGCGGCGCGGGTTCCGGCGGCTCGGGCTCGGCCTGGTCCACGAGTGGGCGCTGGCCGCCTACGCCTCCTGCCTGCTGGCCGTGGCGATGACCTGGCCGGCACTGCGCTACCCGATGCACACCCTCCCGCAGGATCTGGGTGACCCGGCCCGGCAAGCCTGGCAGGTCGCCTGGGCCGGCCACATCCTGAGCAGCAACCCGGTCCGGCTCTGGCAGTCGAACGCGTATTTCCCGGAGCCGTTCAGTTTCGCGTTCGGCGACACCCTGATCGGATACGCCTTCGCCGGCATGATCGGCACCGGCCCGAGTGCCGCGATCCTCCGCTACAACGTGCTCTTCGTGCTGGCCCACGCCCTGCTGGTGTTCGGCGCCTACGTGCTGGTCCGCCAGCTCGGCGCCCGGAAGACCGGTGCGGCGGTCGCGGCGGTCGCGTTCGCCTACGCCCCGTGGCGGCTGGCGCAGGAGGGCCATCTCGACATCATCTCGGCCGGGGGCATCCCGCTGGCGCTGGCCATGCTCGCGCGGGCGCACGGATACTCACTGCGCCACGGCCTGCGCCCCGAGCGCCGGCACGCCGGATGGGCGGCGGGCGGATGGCTGGTGGCGACCTGGCAACTCATGCTGGGCTTCTCCCTGGCGATCCCTTTCGCGTACGTCCTGGGCCTGCTCCTCGTCGTCATCACGATCGCCGGCCTGTACCGCCATCTCCGCCGCGTCCTCTTCCAGCGCCCACCGAAACCGGCCGTCGGTTCAGCAGCGGTCCCCCGCGACGTCGGTGCCGGCTCATCCGCGTCGGGCTCGCCCGTGTCCGGCGCCGGTCCAACCGCTTCCCAGCCCGGATCCGGCGGCGGCCCGGCTCCGGCCACCACGAGCCCGGCCACAGGCACCGGTGCGGGTGCGGGCGTCGCACCCCCGGCTGGGCCGGGCTCGACCGCCGTCAAGGGCCTGACCGCGACCGCCGCCGAACCGGGGCTGGCATTGGCGTCGAGGTCGGTGGCCGGGCCCACCAGCGAGGCGGAGAAGGCCAACCGGATCGAAGCGGCCGGAACCCCGGTGAAGGGCACCACCGACATCCTGGAGAGCCCACGCCGGGAGCCGAAGGGCCGCCGCCGCTGGCTGCTGTTCGGCCCGCGCCGGCCGGTCGCGCCGACACCGGTGGCACCGCCCGGCCCGATCGCGGCGAACCCGGCCACATCGACCTCCGTGTCGTCCGGGGCGGCTGCCGCGGGCGCCACCACGCCGCCCTCGTCGCCCGCAACGAAGGACGGCAGAACCCCCTCGGCGACCGCCGCGAAAGGTGGCAGACCGCCGCGCCGGCGCCCGGGACCACCGCCGAGGCAGAAGGCTCCGACCGTCGCCTGGTGGCTGGTGGTGGTCAACGCGCTGGGTGCGCAGACGTTCATCGCGGTCGCCTCGGTGATCGCCCTGCCGTACGTCCGGGCGCTGAATCCGGGCTCGCGGATCGAGGAGATCACCTTCTTCTCGCCGCCGTTGCGGAGTCTGCTGATCGGGCCGGCCGAGTCGCGCGTCTGGGGTGCCGCGCACGCCACCCCGCGCGAGTCACTGGGCTGGGCCGCGGAGATGTCGCTGCTGCCGGGGTTCACGCTGTACGCGCTGGCCCTGGCCGGACTGTTCCTGTCGGTCTGGCCGTTCCGGCACCGGCTGCTGCTGGTCGCCGGTCTGACGATCGCGGTGATCCTGACTCTGGGCACGAACTTCTTCGGGGGTGAGTGGACCTACCTGCCGTTGTTCGGCCACTTCCCGGCCGCCTTCGACCAGCGGGTCCCGGGCCGGTTGATGCTCTGGGTGACACTGCTGCTGGCGATTCTGGCGGCGGGCGCCGTCGACGGCTTCGTCCGCCGTACCGAGAATTTCGCCGCGCAGCGGATCCCACCGTGGCCGGGGCCGTGGCTGCGGCTGGCCACGCTGACCCCGCTGCTGCTGGTCGCGCTGGAGGGGTGGAACGCGACGGCGCATCCGGTGGTTCCGGCACAGCCGGCCTCGATGCGTACGGTGCCCGGCCCGTTGCTGGTGTTACCCACCGCCGAGCTGAGCGACCAGACCGTGCAGTTGTGGACGACTACCCGGTTCCAGCAGGTCGCCAACGGTGGTGGCACGTTCGCCGCCCAGCAGCAGAACGAGTTGCGGGCCCGGGTGGCCAACTTCCCGGACGCCGCGAGCTCGGACTATCTGATCTCGATGGGGATCACCAAGGTGCTGCTGCTGCGGGATCTGGCCGAGGGCACCCGGTGGGAGGAGGCCGCCGACCGTCCGGTGGACAGCCTCGGCATCCGGCGTGAGGATCTGCCGGATGCCGTCGTCTTCTACCTGAACTGATCAGCCGGCCGGGGACACCGGCTCCGGCTCGCCCTTGTGGACGGTCGGCGGGGCGGGCGCCTCGTCGGTCGGGCCGAAGCCGAAGAAGCGGCGCAGCCCGGTGATCCACTGGTGTTCCGGCCCGTCGAGGGGCCCGGCGTCCGGGTCGGCGCCGTCGTAGGTCTTGCGCACGTCGTCGAGTTCCGGCCGCCAGATCTCGCGCACCACCAGGCCGACCAGGACGGCCACGGTGATCAGGCGGGCGGTGGAGGCGAGCACGAAGACGCCCTCGGGGATGACGGTCTTGCCACCGGCGCCGATCAGTTCGGCGTAGAAGGCGGCGAGGTAGCCGATCTCGGCGATGGTCCAGGCGATGATCGCGCCCCACTTGGGCCGGGCCAGCACGATCAGCGGGAGCAGCCAGAGCACGTACTGCTGGGACCAGACCTTGCTGAACAGCAGGAACAACGCGACGATCAGGAACGCCAGCTGGCTGAGCCGGGGCCGGCGCGGGGCGAGCAGCCCGAGCAGCAGGATCGCCAGGCAGGACAGGGCGAAGAGTGCGTACGACAGGTAGTTGAGTGTCGGGATGTGATCGCTGAGCCACTGGAACGGACCCTGGTCGCCGGCCGCCCCGGAGTTCCATTTGCCGTCCAGGTAGCGCCCGATATACCAGAACGTGCCCCAGTCGATCGGCCGCTCCGAGTTGAGCCGGAAGAACCGCAGCCAGCTCTCGTGCCACAGCACCATGACCGGCAGGTTGGCCAGCAGCCAGGTGACACCGGCGGCGATGAACGAGCTGACGAAGGGGCGCAGTCGCCCGGTCCGCAGGGCCAGGACCAGCACCGCGCCGAGGATGAACACCGGCCACAGTTTGGCCGCCGCGCCGAGGCCGAAGAACACGCCGGCCCAGATCGGATTGCGCCGCACCCACAGGTAGAGGCCGATCGCCCACAGGCCGATCGCCAGGAAGTCCCAGTTGATGGTGGCGGTGAGCAGGACGATCGGGGAGAGCGCGAGGATGGCCGCGTCCCACGGGCGACGGCGGCGCAGCGACAGCACCACCGCCACGGTGGCGAGCGCGAACAGCGACAGCACCAACGCGTTGATGTTGTAGAACCAGCTGCCCTGGTTGATGTCCGGGCGGGTCTCGCCGTAGGCGTGCACCGGCAGCCCCAGCACGCCCATGAAGTAGCCGGTGACGACCGGGTACTCGACGGGGTGGTCCTTGTAGGGAACCTTGCCCTCGTTGATGCCTTCGGCGTAGTAGAGCGCCAGCACGTCGGTGTAGCAGTACCGGGTGTACTGGGCGTTGTTCTGCCAGTTGCCGTCCATGCAGGGCGACTTCTGCACCCAGGAGAAGGCGAGGATCAGGCAGGCGAGGGCCATCACGATCCGCGGCGCGGTCCAGAACCGGCCCGGCCGGGCGTCCGGTGGCACGGCATGAGCGCCGAGTGGCCCGCCGATGGCTTGGGAGAGTCCCCGCACGAAACCGTCCGAGGTGGGGCTCGAGACGTCGGGCCGGTCGGTGGGCGGTAGGGCGCTCATGTCTTGGCATCATGCCGCATCGGTGGCCGTACAGGGTGACCGGCCACGTTCGACGCACGGAAAACGGCGCCCACCCTCAAGGGTGGACGCCGTTGTCTCAGTTCCGGACGTCAGTCCTCTTCTTCCTCGTCACCGCCGGGGCCGCCGATGTTGGGGAGGCCAGTGCCGGGGCCGCCGCCGTTGTTGCCACCGTTGTTGCCACCGTTGTTACCGCCGTTGTTGCCACCGGGGCCGCCGTTGTTGCCACCGTTGTTGCCGCCGTTGTTGCCGTTCTGGCAGCGGGGGTCCTCCGGCGCCACCTGGCAGAAGGCGTCGTTCAGGTCGTCCGGGGAGGGCGTCTCGACCACCGGCCGGACGCCGTTGCCCTTGTCGTCGCTACCGGTCTTGCCGCCTGCGGGGAAGGGCTTGTTATCCCACTTCATCGCCTCGGCGGCGGTGTCGAGGAATTCCTTCCAGATCGCCGCCGGGGTGCCGGAGCCGTACATCGGGCCGCCGCCGATCTCCTTGAGCGAGACACGGTTGCCGGCGCCACCGACCCAGACGGTCGCCGCGAGCTGCGGGATACCGCCGACGAACCAGGTGTCACCGTTCTCCGACTTGCCGTTGATCTCGATTTCCCAGGTACCACTCTTGCCGATCGACGGGCGACCACCGGCAAGCGACTTGCCGGCATTCTTCGGGATCTCTTTGAGCACGTCGGCCAGGCCGGCCATCTGCGCCTCGTCGAAGACCCGCTTGCCCTTCTGCGGCGCGGTGTAGACGACCTTGCTCTCACCGGTCTTGGAATCGCGGTGGCTGATCTTCTTGATGAAGTGCGCGTCGTGCCGGACGCCCTGGTTCACGATGGTGGCGACGCCCTGGGCGTGCTCCAGCGGGACCACGCGGTACTGGCCGAACGCGACCTCGTTGTCGAAGTTGTTCTTCATCTTGGAGCCGTTGGCGCTCTTCAGGTCGATCTTCTCGTCGCCGTCGGTCCACATGGTCTCGACGCCGGCGTCCCGCGCGGCCTCCAGGACCTTGTCCGGGCCGATCGTGTCGGCGATCCAGTAGAACGGGAAGTTGTACGACTTGATCGTGCTGAACCGCAGGTCACAGTGGGTGATCTTGCCGCCACAGACGTTGTTGTCCAGCTGCCCCGCGTTGCTGATCTTGTCGCCGTTGTTCTTCCGCTTGGTGCCGTCCCAGATCGTGTCGAAGGACATGTCCGCCTTCAGGCCGGCCGCCAGCGTGTAGATCTTGAAGGTCGAGCCCGGCGACTGCCCCGCGCTCTTCGGCACCCCGCTGCCGTCACCGGCCATGTAGCCGGCGTAGTCGGTACCGGTCGGGTTGTCGCCGCCGTAGTACCCCATCACCTCACCGGAGGTCGGGTCGATACCGATCACCGCGGCCTGGTACGTCTTCTTCTGGCCCTTCATCGGCGAGGTCTTGCTCAGTCGCGAGCCGGCCTTCTCCGCCGCGGCCTGGACCTTCGGGACGATCGTCGTGGTGACCGTGTACCCGCCCTTGGAGAGCATGTCCTCGGTGATGCCGAGCTGGTGCAGCTCGTACGTCACGTGGCGCATGACCATGCCGACCGGCTTGCCGTCGGTGCTGCTCGAACGGCTCTTCTTGGGGTCGTTGGCGGTCGGGTACTTCCGGGCCTCGTACTGCTCCTTCGAGATCGAGCCCATCTCGTACATCTTGCCCATGGTGTATTCCCACCGCTCCTGGGCTTCTTTGAGGTTGTTCGCCGGGTCGTAGCCCTTGTGGGTGTCGGTGGGGTAGGGCTGCTTGATGATCGAGGCGAGCACCGCGGCCTGCTCGACGGTGATCGGGTTCTTCGCGTCCTTCATCACCGAGGTGCCGAAGTAGCCGTTCGCCGCGGCCTCCACACCCAGCTTGCCCCGGCCGAGGTCGATGAAGTTCAGGTACATGCCCATGATCTCCGTCTTGGAGTACTCCGACTCCAGCTTGCGGGCGATCACCGCCTCACGGAGCTTACGGCTGTAGCTGATGTCCTTCTCGTCGGCGACGTGGCGGGCGTACTGCTGGGTGATGGTCGACGCACCCTGCAGCTCGCCACCGGTGAAGTTGTTCCACGCGGCGCGGGCGATGCCCTTCATGTCGATGCCGTTGTGGGTCCAGAAGTTGTTGTCCTCGGCGGCCGCGACGGCGTCCTGCATCACCTTGCTGATCTGGTCCGGCGGCACGTTGATACGTGTCGACACGGTCTGTTCCAGCACCTTGTTGTTCGAGGTGAGAATCCTGTTCATCTGCTCCTCGGCCTTGGCCTGAGGTAGCTTGATGTCGTCGAAGAAGTACGTGCCACCGACGATGCCGACACCGAGCATGATGACCAGCACGGCGGCGGCAGCGGTCAGGATGTTGGCACGGCGGTACTTCTTGTCGGCCTTGCTGCGGGGCTTACGGCCACCGGAGCCACCCGACCCACCGGATCCGCCACCACCGCCTCCGGGCGGTCCACCCGGCCCGGCCGGTCCACCCGGTGACACCGAGGCCCGGCCACCGACGGCCGCGGCACCCACCGAGGCACGGCCACCGACCGGGGCCGCGCCCACCGAGGCACGGCCCGGCGTCGCGGAACCCACCGACGCCCGGCCTGGGCTCGCGGAACCCACCGAGGCGCGGCCTGGGCTCGCGGACCCGACGGAGGCGGAGCCCACCGAGGCCCGCCCCGGAGTGGCCGATCCCACCGACGCCCGGCCCGGCTGCCCGCCGACCGAGGCCGCGCCGGACGGACGCCGATAGGCATCCGGACCCGGCCGGCCGTTGTCGGCTGGTTCGTCGCCAGGCGTGGAAGCAGCGGACGGCCCGGGCACTTGGACCCGGGCTCGTGCTGACTGCGGTTCGCCGTACGCGTTCATTCCCTCACACCTACCGGTCGCGGGGGCGCGGCCGAACGGCCCGGAAGGGCCGACCCGGCACTGCGCCTCGATCGGGCGTTGTGGGCTGCGGTCCCGGCAGCCCCCTTGGCTTCTGTCTGTGTTGACCGTTTTCCGGCCACAAACTCGTACACGTTAACGGGATCGATCCGGTTCATCCCCGGGCCTCCCCGCTCTGTGACGGACCATTCCGGTGGGATCCCCCACCACCGGACGAGACCATAGCCTCGGTATGCAAAGCGTCATCGGTGCCCAAGCCGTCACGGCCGAGCACGAATCGCTCGACGAGGTGGTTCCACGAGCACGAGCGGCACACCTCGACCACGAAGACCTGGAACTCACGCAGAGTCATCGCCAAAACCGGCAACTCCGCCAGTTTCCGGGCCTGACCAGCGGACTGTTTCAGGTCGTCGCCATAGACGTAGTGCACCAGCGTCAGGTTGTCCCGGCGGCAGATCGGGCACCGCTCGTCGGTCGGCTCGCCGTGGAAAGTCGCCGCGTTTCGCAAGTACGGAGACGCGTCACAGACCTCGAGCGTGCCGATCCGGCCGTTTCGAACGTCACGCAGGACTGCCCGCCTCTGTAGCGAGTAGTCGACGATCTGCCGCTGCGTGCGCATGGCGAAGAGACTACGCGGTCGCCGCGTCCCCGGCGACCGTCATCACGCAGCGTCGTGTGCCGACTGCGCACGATGGCCGAGTTGCACGTCTCGCGGTCCCGATCTACGGTTGCGATGTATCGGGCCGATACATCGGGACCCGCTTCTACGTCGGGACACAGTTGGAGGGAGGGCCAGTGCTGGAAATGGCGATCCTCGGTCTCCTCCAGGAGGCCCCGATGCACGGTTACGAGCTCCGTAAAGAACTCGCCACCAAGCTCGGCATGCTCCGGGCCGCGATCAGTTACGGCACTCTCTACCCCACGTTGAAGCGGCTGAAGCTCGCCGGCTGGATCAGCGAGGCGGAGGCCAACACCGACATCATTCCCCCGATGACCAGTAGGCGGGGGCGGGTTGTCTACAAGATCACGGCAGAGGGCAAGGAACACTTCGCCGATCTCCTCACCCAGGCCGGCCCGGAGACGTACGACGACGCCGGTTTCGGGGTGCACTTCACCTTCTTCTCCCGCACCGACCGCGCCACCCGGCTGCGCATCCTCGAGGGCCGCCGCAGGCGCGTCGAGGAGCAGCGCGAGGGTCTGCGCGAGATCCTCGCCCGGGCCGCCGACCGGCTCGACGCCTACACCCTGGAGCTCCAGCGCCACGGCCTGGAGGCCTGTGAGCGCGAGGTCCGGTGGCTGGAGGAGCTGATCACCAACGAGCGCTCCGGGCGTACCCCCGCTTTCCGCAATCGCGCCGGTCTCACCGGCGCTCCGAACCCCGCTCCCGCCGTCGGACCGCCGACGGGAGCGGCTCTCCCAGAAACACCGCGTCCCCACCAGGACCGGCCGTGATGAACAACAAGGAGGCAAACGCGATGGGTTCCGTCCGCGTCGCCATCGTCGGTGTGGGTAACTGCGCCTCGTCCCTCGTGCAGGGCGTGGAGTACTACAAGAACGCCGACCCGAACGACCGCGTTCCGGGTCTCATGCACGTGACCTTCGGCGACTATCACGTATCCGACGTGAAGTTCGTCGCGGCGTTCGATGTGGACGCCAAGAAGGTCGGCATGGATCTCAGCGAGGCGATCGTCGCCAGCGAGAACAACACCATCAAGCTGACCGACGTGCCGCCGACCGGCGTCACCGTGCAGCGCGGCCCGACCTTCGACGGTCTGGGCACGTACTACCGCGAGATCATCGAGGAGTCGCCGGCCGAGCCGGTGGACGTCGTGCAGGCCCTGAAGGACGCCGAGGTCGACGTCCTGGTCTCCTACCTCCCGGTGGGCTCCGAGGAGGCGGACAAGTTCTACGCGCAGGCCGCCATCGACGCCGGTGTGGCGTTCGTGAACGCTCTGCCGGTCTTCATCGCCTCCGACCCGGTCTGGGCGAAGAAGTTCGAGGACGCGGGCGTGCCGATCGTCGGCGACGACATCAAGAGCCAGGTCGGCGCCACCATCGTGCACCGCGCGCTGGCGAAGCTGTTCGAGGACCGTGGTGTCGAGCTGCTGCGCACGTACCAGCTGAACTTCGGCGGCAACATGGACTTCATGAACATGCTGGAGCGCAACCGCCTGGTCTCGAAGAAGATCTCGAAGACCCAGTCGGTCACCAGCCAGATCCCGCACGAGATGATCAAGAGCGACGTGCACATCGGCCCGTCCGACCACGTGCCGTGGCTCGACGACCGCAAGTGGGCGTACATCCGCCTGGAGGGTCGTTCGTTCGGTGACACCCCGCTGAACGCCGAGCTCAAGCTCGAGGTGTGGGACTCCCCGAACTCGGCCGGCGTGATCATCGACGCGGTCCGCGCGGCGAAGATCGCCAAGGACCGTGGCGTCGGCGGCCCGATCCTGTCGGCCTCGTCGTACTTCATGAAGTCCCCGCCGGTGCAGTACAGCGACCACGACGCCCACGCGGCCGTCGAGGCGTTCATCAAGGGCGACATCGAGCGCTGAAGTTGATTGAAAAGGACGGCCCACCGGAAGGCGGGCCGTCCTTTCAGCTCCAGGCCCGCTGGAAGGCGACAGCGGCCTCCAGTTCGAGCAGGATGCGCTTGCGGTCCAGGCCGCCGCCGAAGCCGACCATCTTGTTGCCGGCGCCGACCACCCGGTGGCAGGGCACGATCACCGGGACCGGGTTGTGGTTGCAGGCCGTGCCGACCGCCCGGGCCGCGCCGGGGTCACCCAGGGCGGTGGCGATCGCCCCGTACGTGATCGTCTCGCCGTAGGGGATCCGGGCGATCTCGGCCCAGACCGCCCGCTCGAACTCGGAGCCACCCCGCATCTCGAACGGCACGGTGAAGTCGGTCAGCGCCCCGGCGAAGTAGGCCGTGAGCTGCTCGGCCGCCGGGTGCTCGGCGGACGGTCCGGGCCGGGCGGCGAATCGCACGCCCACCACGGCCGGACCGTCGACGGCCACACCGAGCGGACCGATCGGTGACTCGATGACGAACATGTCGTCCAGTCTGACTACCTCACCTGCACGCCGTCGACCGCGGAGGCGGCGTCGCGGGCGTTGCTGCCGGCGTAGACGGACTTCCAGGTGCCGCTCCTGGTGGCGGTGAAGGCCTTGCTGTAGGCGCCCTTGGCGTTGGTCTTGGCGGCGCCCTTGTAGGTGTAGGCGCTCGCGCCGTCCGCCTTGAAGTAGACCCGCACGGCGGCCCCGGCGAACGCCTTGCCATTGATCTTGAGTACGCCCTTGGCGGTGAGCTTCTTGCCCTTCCGCACCGGCTCGGGGGTGGCGTTCAGGCTGAGCGACGACGGCCGCTTCAGGTAGATCGACCGGCTGACCACGTTGGTGGTCACGTAGTCGAAGTCGTCCTCGCTCTTCGGGGCGTACACCCCGTAGACCCGGGCGATGTAGCGGCCGGCCACGTCGGCGCCGCAGAACTTCACCGAGCCGCGGTAGGTGGCCGAGGAACCGACCCGCTTAATCTCCTCGCCTTTGACGATGTCGCCGGTGCCGGGCTCGTAGATGTCGACACCGACGCCGCTGAAGCCCTCCTTCACGGCCGGCATCGGCGCGCTGAGCTTGGCCGTGACGGTGACCGGCGTGCAGCGGGCCTTGCTGCCGAGGACGAGGGTGCTCCTGCTGAGCGACACCGACTTGACGGTGACGTTCAGATCGGCGGCCTGCGCGGGCGAGCCGACGAGGAGTCCGGCGGCGGGGGCGAGGACCAGAAGAGCGGCGAAGAGCCGATTGCGTACGAGGTTCACGCACGCAATCTAGAACGCTACCGTTTCGGCGTAACCAACCGAACGGTCAGCGACACCGGGAAGCTAGGCGATGTGGCCCTGTTCGCGGGCCCACTTGAGGAGCTCCGCCTCGGCCTCGTCGCGGTCCAGCGGCCCCCGGTCGAGCCGGAGCTCCTTCAGGTGTCGCCACGCCTGGCCGACGATCGGGCCCGGCGGCACCCCGAGCAGCTCCATGATCGCGTTGCCGTCCAGGTCGGGGCGGACCTTGGCCAGGTCCTCCTCGGCCGCGATCCGGTCGATCCGCTCCTCCAGCGCGTCGTAGTCGGTGGCCAGCTGGGCCGCCTTGCGCCGGTTACGGGTGGTGACGTCGGAGCGGGTCAACTTGTGCAGCCGGGCGAGCAGCGGGCCGGCGTCGGTCACGTAGCGGCGCACCGCCGAGTCGGTCCACTCGCCCCGGCCGTACCCATAAAATCGCAGGTGAAGGGCGACCAGACCGACGACCTCGGAGGTCACGTCCTTGGGGTATTTGAGGGCTTTCATCCGCTGCTTGGTGAGCCGCGCGCCGACCACCTCGTGGTGGTGGAAACTGACCCGGCCGTCCCGCCCGACCGCCTTGGTGGCCGGCTTGCCGACGTCGTGCATCAGCGCGGCCATCCGCAGCACGAAGTCCGGGCCGGTGTCGCCCTCCAGCCGCATCGCGTTGCTGACCACGATCAGTGTGTGCTCGTAGACGTCCTTGTGCTGGGCGTGCTCGTCGATCTCCAGCTTGAGCCCGGCGATCTCCGGCAGGAACCGGTCGGCGAGCCCGGTGTCGACGAGCAGGCGCAGCCCGGCGAGCGGGTCGGCGCCGCACATCAGCTTGGTGAACTCGTCCCGGATCCGCTCGGCGGTGATCCGGTCCAGGTCGGCGGCCATGTCCCGCATCGCGGCGACCACCGGCGGGTCCACGGTGAACCGCAGCTTGGCGGCGAACCGGGCGGCCCGCAGCATCCGCAGCGGGTCGTCGCCGAACGACCGGGACGGTGCGGCCGGCGTCCGGATCACCCGGGCGGCCAGGTCGGCCAGCCCGCCGAACGGGTCGGTGAACTCGTGCCCCGGCACCGAGACGGCCATCGCGTTGATGGTGAAGTCACGCCGGGACAGGTCGTCGTGCAGAGACGTGCCGTAGGAGACCACCGGGTTCCGGGTCACCCCGTCGTAGGCCTCCGCCCGGTACGTGGTGATCTCGATCCGCAGCCCGTCCTTCTGGATGCCGATCGTGCCGAACTCGCGCCCGGTCTCCCAGATCGCGTCGGCCCAGCCGTTGACCACGCCCAGGGTCTGCTCGGGCCGCGCGTCGGTGCAGAAGTCGAGGTCGTCCCCCAGACTGTCGAGCAGCGCGTCCCGGACCGAACCGCCGACCAGGTGCAGCTGGTGCCCGGCGTCGGCGAACCTCCGCCCGAGCTCATCGGCGACGGGGGACACGCGGAGCAACTCGGCTACCGCTTTCTGCTGGGCGGAGTTCAGAACAGACATGGGGTTACCAGGGTATCCGTATTAGCTACTTCGACTGTCGCCGGGCAGGATGTCAGGATGCCCGTTTCCGAGGCGTTGCAGCGCCTGATCCTGGACCCCGACTTCTGGACCAACGGGCTGACCGGCACGGACGAGTTGCCCGCCGAGGCTCGTGTCACCTTTCCGGTGGTCGCCGGGTATTCCCTGATCCTGACCGTCGATCTGCCCTCCGGCGACCGGACGCTGGGGTTGCGCGGTCCGGCCTCCAGCGAACCGGTGCAGCTGGGCTGGGCGCCGGCCGGTGGGCCGTACCCCGCGGCGCTGGACTGGTGGGAGCTGGAGTCGTTCGCCCGGGTGATCGCCCTCGACGACCCGCTGCTGCCGCATCCGGGCCTGGTGGTGGCGCTGCTCTCGCCGTTCGCACCGCCGCGCGGCGAGGACGACGACCCGGCCGTGGTCGCGGCGGTGCGCGAGGCGGCGTACCGGTCGCTGCGCCGGGAGGTGCCGGAGGTGGTGCCGGCCGGCCCGGAGCAGACCCCGCTGCCGCTGTTCGCCGCCGAGCAGTGGTGGCCGGCGCCGCCGTCCCCGTCGCCGCAGGTGCTCGACGAGGCCACCATCGCCGAGCTCAGTGCCCCGGCGTTCGCGTCGCTCCAGGTTCGCGCGGGCGACCGGTTCCCGCACGAGGACCTCTCCTTTCTGGTACGCCGGACCCGCGCCGCCCTGTCCACGGTCCCCGAGTTGATGACGTGGACCGGCGGCGGTCCACTGGCCCGGGAGATCATCCGTACCGGCGATCTGTCGGTGGTGCCGGCGCTGCTGGGTGTCCTCACCGAAGCGGGCTGTGACCATCCGACGGTGCTGGATGCGCTGAGTGAGCCCCTGGTTCCGCTGGAGGCTTGCTGGATGGTGGAAACCCTGGCCGGAGCCGAGCCCGGCACCCTCCTGCGTCACCACGTGTGACATTTGCGCTTTAAGGTGGCTGCATCAATCTCGGCAGGGCTTCTGGAGGCTTGGTGAACGGCGGCCTGTACCGCAGCACGCACGCGGACCCGGACGGAGAGCCCGCGAAGCAGGACGGCGTGACCGTCATGTCCGTGGACGGCCCCGCCGAGGCACCGGGACAACCAGATCAACAGAGCGGCGGCGGTACGGCCGGGCAGAGCGCCGTCATGGCGATCGGCAGCCTGGTCAGCCGGGTGATCGGTTTCGTCCGCAACGCGCTGATCGGCATGGTGCTCGGTCAGGCGGTCGGGGACGCCTACACCGGCGCCCAGTTCCTGCCCGGCCAGATCTACGAGCTGCTGCTCGGCGGCATCCTGTCCAGCGTGCTGATCCCGCTGCTGGTGCGGCGGCGCAAGGCCGACGAGGACGGCGGTCAGGAGTTCACCCAGCGGCTGCTCTCCTTCGCGGTGGTGATGCTCGGGGTGGCCACCGTCCTGGTGACCGTCGCCGCGCCGCTGATCACCGCGATCCAGACGAGCAGCGACCGGACCACTCCGGCGTTCCGTGAGCTGGTCACCCACTTCGCGTATCTGATCCTGCCGATCATCTTCTTCACCGGCCTGTCCGCGCTGATCGCGGCGGTGCTGAACGTCCGCGGCCACTTCGCCGCGCCGATGTGGGCGCCGATCCTGAACAACATCGTGGTGATCGCGGTGTGCGGGGTGTTCCTGGCGGTGTTCGGCACCGACAAGGCGCTGACCCCGGACAACATCACCACCGGCGAGATCCTGCTGATCGGCGGCGGCACCCTGCTCGGCATGGTGGTCCAGGCCATCGGCCTGCTGCCGGCCCTGCGCAAGGTCGGCTTCCGCTGGGCCTGGCGCTGGGCGCCGAAGTCGCTCGGGCTGCGCGAGATCGGCAGCCTGGCCGGCTGGATGCTCTGCTACGTCGGCGCCAACCAGATCGCGGTCTTCGCCCTGGTCCGGGCGCTGAACAGCGCCGGCGGCGAGGACAACCCGGGCGCGCTGGCGTTCAACAACGTCTTCCTGCTGATGATGATGGCGCACGGCATCATCGGCGTCTCGGTGATCACCGCGCTGCTGCCGAAGATGAGCGCGGCCGCCGCCGAGGGCCGGCTCTCCGAGATCAGCGACGACCTGAACCGGGGCATCAAGCTGGTCTCGGCGGCGCTCGCCCCGATCGTGGTCGTCTACGCGGTGCTGAGCGGCCCGATCGCGGTCTTCCTGTTCCAGGGCGGCCGGATCACCAACGATGACGCGCTGGCGATGGGCACGGTGCTGACCGTGGCCGCGTTCGCGGTGCTGCCGCTGTCGATCAGCTTCCTCTGCACCAACGCCTTCTACGCGCTGCAGGGCAACCGGACCGCCGCGCTGATCAACCTGCCGGTGGTGGGAGTCCGGATCGCCGGGTACTTCCTGCTCGCCGCGATCCTGAACGAGTCGCTGATCGCGGCCGGCATGACCGCCGCCAACGGCGTCTCCTACCTGGTCTCCGCGCTGATCTCGCTGACCGTCCTGCGCCGCCGGATCGGCCGCCTCCACCTGGGTTCGGTCCTCGTGGCACTGCTCAAGGTCGCGGTCGCCGCCGGTGTCGCCGCCGGAGCCGCCTGGCTGGTGGTCGGGCTGCTGCCCGGATCGGGCACGCCGGACGGCCGGATCGAGGCGATCACGCAGATCGCCGTCGGCGGTGTGGTGATCCTGATCGCCTACCTCGGGACGGCTCTTCTCCTGCGCGTCCACGAGGTCAGCCAGGTGGTCGGGATGGTCCGCCGGAAGATCGGCCGCTGACCTCGCCGGCGGTTGTCCTGAACAGGTGATTCCGGACTGATCAGCCACCGATTCGCCCGGTTCGCCGGGTTCACCGCCGGTGCCGCGCCGGGGGGACGACCTGCCGGAGCGTGGCCCCGTGCGGGTATGGTCGGTGTCGTCATGTACGCGGGAGCATCGTTCCATGTGCCGGGACCTCTGCGCGGCACCCCGGAATGCACCACCCTAGGGAGGACTGGTGACCCAGGTCGGCGAAGGCCACGAGACCACGGCCGACGAGGGCGGACCGGTCTTGACCTTCGGTGCCCCCACCGCCGGTGAGGTCCTGGCCGAGCGATACCAGCTGGAAGAGCACGTCAACAATGACAGTGCCGGCCGGCAGGTGTGGCGAGGTATCGATGTGATCCTCCGGCGCGCGGTCGCCGTCGTCCTCCGGCACCCGGGCGGGGACTCCGCCACCGAGATGCTCCAGGCCGCGGTCGCCGCGAGCCGGGTGATCCACCCCAACCTGGTCGGCGTCTACGACGCGATCGACGAGGAGCAGCGGGCCTACGTGGTCCGCGAGTGGGTCGACGGCGAGTCGCTGCGTGACCTGGTCGCCGGTGAGGGTCCGTTCGACCCGGCGCGGGCGATCGCGATCGCGCACTCGGTGGCCGACGCGCTCACCGCGGTGCACGCCACCGGCATGGTGCACGGCAACGTGCACCCGGGCAGCGTCCTGATCGCCGACGACGGCCGGGTGGTCCTGGCCGACGCGCGTGCCGACTCGGCCGACACGGTCGAGGGCGACGTTCGCGCGGTCGGCGGCATCCTCTACTTCTCGCTCACCGGCCACTGGCCGCACGCCGAGGTGGGCCGATCCGCGCTGACCGACGCGACCCGTGACAGCGCCGGCAACCCGGCCGCGCCGCGCCAGGTGCGCGCCGGCGTCCCGGCGTACCTCGACGACCTGACCATGGACCTGCTGGACCGCCGGGTCGCGGCACCGGCCTCCGACGCGCTGACCGCGGAGCTGGGCCGGCTCGACGCGGCCGCCGAGGACGAGGAGTTCGAGGACGTCGGCCCGCTGCGCTTCGTGCAGGGCAACGCGTCGTCCGGCGAGCCCGCCAAGAGCACTCCGAAGATCTTGATCGGTGTCGCCGCGCTGGTGGTGATCGCGGTGATCGGCCTGGTCTTCGGCATCCGCGCGATCAACAACACCGGCAACACCGACAACACCGCCGGGGGGAACGACTCGGTCACCGCGCCGGCCACCGACGGCGGTGACGACGACGGTGCGGTCACCCCGCTGCCGGAGCCCAAGAAGATCAAGCTCACCGGTGACATGGTGCGCCTGGTCGACGCGCCGCCCGGCGACCGCAGCGACGCCGACGAGGCGAAACTGACCGTCGACGGCGACATGGAGACCGGCTGGTCCACCCAGACCTTCCGCAACTACCCGAACTTCGGTAACACGAAGGACGGCATGGGCATCCTGATCAACCTGGGTGAGCCGCGGTCGCTGTCCGAGGTGCAGGTGACCACGTCGGCGCCCGGCGTGACGATGGACGTCCGGACCGGCACGTCCGACCCGGGCAACAGCTCGAACGGCGACAAGAAGCTGCTCGAGCAGTTCAAGTCGCTCTCCGACGAGAAGCCGGAGAAGAGCACCGGCACGACCTGGATCTACACCGGTTTCGAGCCGGCCCAGAAATACCAGTACGTGCTGGTCTTCCTGACCGAGCTGCCGCCGAGCGAAGAGGGCAGCGGCTACAAGGTCACGGTCAACGAGATCGAGTTGTCTGGATACTGAGCCCGCGAGCACGCTTCCGGTGCATTAGATTGCTGACGTGACTCTCCGGGACGGACCACCCGGCTCGACGCCGACCGACGTCGAGCTGGTCCGTGCCCACGTCACGGGCGATCCGGACGCGTTCGCCGAGCTGGTCCGCCGCCATCGGGACCGGCTCTGGGCGGTCGCCCTGCGGACCATCGGTGACCGCGAGGAGGCCGCCGACGCGGTTCAGGACGCGCTGCTGAACGCGCATCGCAACGCTGCCAAGTTCCGCGGCGACGCGGCGGTCACCACCTGGCTGCACCGGATCGTGGTGAATGCCTGCCTGGACCGGATCCGCCGCCGGCAGGCCCACCCGACCGTGCCGCTGCCGGACGGCACCCGTGACGACGACCTGCCCACCGGCCCCGAGCCGGCCGCACCCGCCCCCGACCAGGACACCGTTCTGGTCGTGCGGGACGCGCTGGCCGCCCTGCCGGTCGATCAGCGGGCCGCGATCGTGCTGGTCGACGTGCAGGGTTACGGGGTGGCCGAGGCCGCGGAGATCCTCGGCGTCGCGGAGGGCACGGTGAAGAGCCGGTGCGCCCGGGGCCGCGCGCGGATGGCGATGACCCTCGGATATCTGCGGGGGAACCGAAACGACGGCGCGACCGTCACATCCAGGTCGGAGGCGGCGAATCCGCTGCCGACCGGGTCTGATCGGAGGGAGCCGCGGTGACCGGCGCCGAGTTCGAGGGAGTCGCGTTCGAGGGGGTCGACCTCGACCTGCTCGCCGACTTCGTCGGTGGCGCTCTGGACGGCACCCCCGACGAGGAGCGGGTGGCCACCCTGGTCGCCGAGGACCCGGCGTGGCAGGCGGCGTTCGAGGCCCTGGCGCCGGCGATGGCCGCGGTCGGCGGGGCGCTGGCGGCGTTCGAGCCGGAGCCGATGCCGGACGACCTGGCGGCCCGGCTGGACGGCCTGCTGAGAGAGCCGGAGACGGAGACGGCGGCGGCCCCGGCCGTACCCACCAATGTCGTTGATCTGGAGGCCCGGCGGCGGGCTCGACGGTGGGCCGCGCCGCTCGCCGTGGCCGCCGCGGTGATCGCGTTCGCCGGTTTCGGCGCCACCTGGTGGGTGGCCAACCAGCCACTGGCCGACCAGGCGTCGTCGGACAGCGCCGCGGCGACCGCCGAGCGGGCCACCGGCGTGGGCCTGCCGTTCACGGTGACCAGCAGCGGCATCGACTACAGCGCGGCCACTCTGGCCGACGTCCCGATGAGCGCGACGATGGCCACCGGGGAGGACCAGGCGGGGTCGTTGCCGGAGGCGCCGAAGAGCGCCACGCTGGGCCGGCTGGACGACACCGGCGCGCTGCTGGCCTGCATCGAGGCGATCACCGCGGAGAACGCCGGCGGCACCCTGTCGGTCGAGTCCGTGGACTACGCCCGGTTCGACGGGAAACCCGCGGTGATCGTGCGGTTCAGCGCCGCCAACGGCCAGTGGGTGTGGGCGGTGGGGCCGGAGTGCGGCTCGCCAGGTGCGGGCGCCGACGCCGCCCAGAAACTCCCGGTACGCTGACCGGACTCCCCGCGTGAGGTCGGACACCAGCCTGCCCGGGGGAATGGCGAATGCCAGCATGACGTTCTAGCGTGCAGTGTCGCCGGCCTATTCGTTCGGCGGAAAACAGACTGAGGAGTCGGCAGTGGACGAGGTCCGCAATCTGATCATCATCGGTTCCGGACCGTCGGGCTACACCGCGGCGTTGTACGCGGCCCGGGCCGAGCTCAAACCTCTGGTGATCGAGGGCGTGCAGTCCGGTGGCGCCCTGATGACCACCACCGAGGTGGAGAACTTCCCGGGGCACCGCGACGGGATCATGGGTCCCGAGCTGATGGACAACATGCGGGCCCAGGCGGAGAAGTTCGGCGCCGAGTTCCTGACCGACGACGTCACCCGCGTCGAGCTGGGTGACAAGCCGACCGAGCCGGGCACCGAGGGCCTGAAGACGGTGTGGGTCGGCGAGAAGCAGTTCTTCGCCCGCGCCGTGATCCTGGCGACCGGCTCCGCGTGGCGCCCGATCGGGGTCCCCGGCGAGCAGGAGCTGCTCGGCCACGGCGTGTCCGCGTGTGCCACCTGTGACGGCTTCTTCTTCCGCAACCAGCACATCGTGGTGGTCGGCGGCGGCGACTCGGCGATGGAGGAGGCCACCTTCCTCACCCGGTTCGCCGAGACCGTGACGATCGTGCACCGCCGGGACAGCTTCCGGGCCAGCAAGGTCATGCAGAAGCGGGCCCTGGACAACCCGAAGATCAAGGTCGAGTGGAACACCGTGGTCGAGGAGATCCTCGGCACCGACGGCAAGGTCGCCGGCGTGCGGCTGCGCGACGTGAACTCGGGCGAGACCAAGATCCTCGACGTCACCGGCGTCTTCGTGGCGATCGGCCACGACCCGCGCAGCGAGCTGTTCAAGGGCCAGGTCGAGCTGGACGACGAGGGCTATGTGAAGGTCGACGCGCCCAGCACCCGGACCAACGTGCCCGGTGTGTTCGCCGCCGGTGACCTGGTCGACCACACGTACCGGCAGGCCATCACCGCGTCCGGCACCGGCTGTTCCGCCGCGCTGGACGCCGAGCGCTTCATCGCTTCATTCGTCGAGCTGTAAGACCCGGGAGGTCCTTGTGGGAGCAACCAAGGTGGTCACCGAAGCCACCTTCGAGACCGACGTGCTGAAGTCGGACAAGCCGGTGCTTGTCGACTTCTGGGCCGAGTGGTGCGTGCCGTGCAAGAAGATCGACCCGCTGCTCACCGAGATCGCCGCGGAGATGGGCGACAAGCTGGAGATCGTCAAGGTCAACATCGACGAGAACCCGCAGATCGCCCTGAAGTACGGGGTCATGTCGGTCCCGCTGCTGACCATGTTCAAGGACGGTGAGCGGGTCAACTCGGTGGCCGGTGCGAAGCCGAAGAGCTTCCTGGTCAACTTCATCGAGTCGTCGCTCTAGATCTTCAGAGTCCAACGCCCCGCGCCCCGTCTGGGTCGCGGGGCGTACTCTCCTGGAGGTCGTGTCCTTTCTCGCCAAGGGAGTCGTGAGTGCGGTCCATCCGACGCGGAGACACCGGTCCGGCCGTTTCTGAGATCAGGTCGATCCTGGCCGGGCTGGAGTTGCTCGCCGACGCCGACCCCGATGTCTTCGACGAGGCCACCGAGGGCGCGGTCCGGGCCTTTCAGCAGAGCCGCGGTCTCGGCATCGACGGCATGGTCGGCGACGAGACGTGGGGTGCGCTCGACGCGGCGCGCTGGCGGCTCGGCTCCCGGACACTCTTCCACTCGGTGCCCGACGCTCTGGTCGGCGAGGACGTGCGGGCGCTCCAGGAGCGGATGCTGGAGATGGGCTACGACGCCGGTCGCCCCGACTCCGTCTACGGCGCCCGGACGGCCCGCGCGGTCGCCCAGTTCCAGCGTGAGGTCGGGCTCGTCCCGGACGGCTCCTGCGGCCCGCAGACCATGAAGGCGCTGCGCCGGCTCGGCCGCAAGGTGGTCGGTGGCCGCCCGCAGTGGCTGCGCGAGGCCGAGGCGTTCCGGCAGTCCGGCCCCAACCTGGTCGGCAAGACCATCGTGATCGATCCCGGGCACGGCGGCGGTGACGACACCGGTGTGGTGGTGCCCGACGGCCCACTCCGGTGGAACGAGGCCGACCTGGTCTTCGACCTGGCGTCCCGGCTGGAGGGCCGGCTCTCCGCGGCCGGCATGCGGGTGCACCTGACCCGTGGCCCGTCCCCGGCCGCGCCGATGACCGGCGCCGAGCGGGCCGCCCTGGCCAACACCCTCGGCGCCGACCTGCTGATCTCCCTGCACCTGGACGGACACGACTCCCCGTCCGCCGAGGGTGTGGCGACCTATCACTACGGCACCGGCAACGGTCTGAGCTCCACCGTCGGCGAGCGGCTGGCCAACCTGGTGCAGCGGGAGATCGTGGTCCGGACCGGGATGCACGACTGCCGTACCCACGCGAAGGGTTGGGATCTTCTGCGTCTCACCCGGATGCCCACGGTCCGGGTCGACCTCGGGTACTTGACGTCGAAGACCGACCGCGAGCGGCTGATCGATCCGCAGTCGCGGGAGCAGCTGGTCGAGGCTCTGCTGGCGGCGGTGCAGCGGATGTATTTCCCGGTGGAGCGGGACGTCCCCACCGGCTCGATCGACGTCCGCCAGCTGCGGCTCGCGCTGGCCGACAAGAGCTAGCCGCCTTTCTGCTCCCATCGGTGGTCCTGGTGCGAGGGCTAGTTGTCCGCTGACCTCGTCGCGGCCACCGGGCGGACCGGGCGCAGCAGGGTCTCCGGGCTCATCGAGCCCAGCAGTTTCTCCAAGGCGTACTCGACGTCGGACTTCCAGGACAGGGCCGTCCGCAGCTCCAGCCGCAACCGCGGATACCGGGGATGCGGGCGGACCGTCTTGAACCCCACCGACAGATAGAAGTCGACAGGCGCCAGACAGGCCGACGTCTCATCGGTCTCATCCGGTTTGGCGTCCCCGAACGCCTCGATCGCTTTCACGCCCCGCTTGGTCAGATCCCGGGCCACCCCCTGCACCAGCATCCGGCCCAGGCCGCCACCGGCGAACGCGGGCACCACCTTCGCGATGGTCAGCAGGGCGGCGTCGGCACTCACCGGCGAGGTCGGGAAGGCCATCGACCGCGGCACGTAGGCGGGCGGCGCGAACATCACAAACCCGGCCGGCATGCCGTCGACGTAGGCGAGCTTGCCGCACGAACCCCACTCCAGCAGGGTCTGCGAGACCCACGCCTCCTTCTCCAGACCGGGATCGCCGGTGGCGCACGCCCGCTCCGCGGAGACCGGATCCAGCTCCCAGTAGACGCATTGCCGGCACGGCCGGGGCAGATCCTCAAGAGTGTCGAGGGTCAGATTGACCAGGCGTCGCGACATGCGGGACCACCTTGCAGCTCGGAACCGGAACCCCCGAATCTTACGTCGGGACCCCCATGAACGGGACCGGACTAGGATCGTTTCAGTCCGGGTTTCGGCCTCTCTGGAAGGTGAATCGCATGACCGGTACGACACAGGACGACTACACCGATCGGTACGCCCGGCGTGTCCGCGGGATGACCACGTCGGAGATCCGGGCCCTGTTCGCCGTCGCCAGCCGCCCCGAAGTGGTCTCCCTCGCCGGTGGCTCCCCTTACATCGCCGCCCTCCCCCTCGACGCCGTCGGTGAGATGCTCGGCGACCTGGCCGCGCAGCAGGGCGCCACCAGCCTCCAGTACGGCATCGGCCAAGGCACCGTCGAGCTGCGCGAACGCATCTGCGAGGTGATGACCCACTCGGGCATCGTCAACGCCTCCCCCGACGACGTGGTGGTCACCGTCGGCGGCCAGCAGGCCCTCGACCTGCTCGCCAGGCTGTTCCTGGACCCGGGCGACGTGGTGCTCGCCGAGGGGCCGACCTACGTCGGCGCACTCGGTGTGTTCCAGGCCGCCCAGGCACAGGTGCGGCACGTGGCGATGGACGCCGACGGCCTGATCCCGGCAGCACTCGAGGAAGCGATCGCCCGGACCGGCGGCCGCGCCAAATTCCTCTACACCATCCCCACCTTCCAGAACCCGGCCGGAGTCACCCTGTCGGAGGACCGTCGCGAGCAGATCCTCGACATCTGCGAGCGGGCCGGGCTCCTCGTCATCGAGGACGACCCGTACGGCATGTTGTCCTTCGAAGGCGACGCACCGCTGCCGCTGCGGGCCCGCCGGCGGGAAGGCGTCTTCTACTGCTCCACCTTCTCCAAGACGTTCGCGCCCGGGCTGCGGGTCGGCTGGATCCTGGCCCCGCACGCGGTCCGCGAGAAGCTGGTGATGATGAGTGAGGCCAACGTGCTCTGCCCCAGCGCGTTCGCCCAGGGCGCCGTCACCCGGTACCTGTCGACCATGCCGTGGCAGCAGCAGATCAAGGTGTACCGGGAGATCTACCGGGAACGCCGCGACGCACTCCTGGAAGCCCTCGACGACCTGATGCCGGCCGGCACCACCTGGACCCGGCCGTCCGGTGGGCTCTTCGTCTGGGCCACCCTGCCCGACGGCCTCGACTCCAAGGCGATGATGCCGCGGGCCATCGCCGCCCGGGTCGCCTACGTGCCCGGCACCGGGTTCTACGCCGACGGCACCGGGCGGTCCAACATGCGGCTCAACTTCAGCTTCTCCTCGCCCGAGCGGCTGCGTGAGGGCGTCCGGCGGCTGTCCGGCGTGATGGAGCAGGAGCTGGCCATGCGTGCCGTCTTCGGTTCCGCTCTGCAGCCCGGACACCGCAGCCGCCGTGGCTCGGCCGCCGCGGACGCTCCCGGTCCCGACTTGGCATGATCACTGCCATGGGTACGCGTGACGAAGTGCGAGTTCTGGTCCTGGCCGGCGGGCTGTCCTACGAGCGGGACGTGTCGCTGCGATCCGGGCGGCGCGTACTCGACGCCCTCCGATCCACCGGCCTGACCGCCGACCTCCACGACGCCGACGTGTCCCTGCTCCCCTCGCTGCAGGCCGACCCGCCGGACGCCGTGGTGATCGCGCTGCACGGCGCCACCGGCGAGGACGGATCGCTGCGCGGGGTGCTCGACCTGTGCGGAGTGCCCTACGTCGGCGCCGACGCCCGGACCGCCCGGCTCGCCTGGGACAAGCCGTCCGCCAAGTCGATGCTGCGGGAAGCAGGCATCCCCACACCCGACTGGGTGGCGCTCCCGCACGACCGGTTCTCCGAACTCGGCGCGGTCGCCGTCCTCGACCGGATCGTGTCCCGGCTCGGCCTGCCCCTCATGGTCAAACCCGCCCAGGGCGGATCCGGTCTGGGGGCCGCGGTCGTGCGGGACGCCGCGGACCTGCCGGCGGCCATGGTCGGTTGCTTCGCGTACGACTCGACGGCCCTCGTCGAGCAGTACGTGACCGGCACCGTCGTCGCCGTCTCGATCATCGATCTGGGCACCGGGCCGGAGACCCTGCCGATCGTGGAGATCGTCCCGCGGGATGGGGTTTACGACTATGCCGCCCGCTATACCGCCGGACTCACCACGTGGCATGTGCCGGCTCGGCTGTCGGCCTCGGTCGCGACCCGGGTGTCGGAGATGGCTCTGGCTGCGTACAAGGCGCTCGGTCTCAGGGATCTGTCCCGGATCGACGTGATCGTGACTGAGGACGGGGAGCCGCACGTGCTCGGCTGCAACGTGTCGCCGGGGATGACCGAGACGTCGTTGCTGCCGTTGGCGGTCCAGGCGGCCGGGGTGGATCTGGGGGCCGTGATGGGCGCGTTGGTGGAGCGGGCGGTGGCTCGGCGGCGCCGCTGAGCTGGCGGCTCTTCAGGGCACCCTCTCTCAGGTCGTCCCTTGAATCTCGGGTTCGACCCACATCTGGGGTTCGTCACCTACGTCTCGTCGCCCCGCCTATCTCGTCCCGTCATCCACGTCTTGTTCTCGTCACCTACAGCTTGATCTCGCTATCTACAAGCTCGCCCTCGTCTACCTCGTCCCCGTCATCTACTTCTCCTCCCCGTCGTCTACCTCTCGTCCCCATCGTCTACCTCTCGTCCCCATCGTCTACCTCTGCTCCCCGTCATCGACCTCTGATCCCCCTCATATACATCTCAGGCCCGGCGAATCCCTCGCCGGGCCTGATCCTTATCCCCTGCCGGTTCCCTTGTGTGCGCCGCTTCAATGTCGGCCGCAGCCCTGACCGATCGCCTGTTTCACGTGGAACCGACTCCGGCTTGTCTGCCGGCGGCTCCTTCCATGCGTCGACTTTTCAGCCCGGTCGCTGTCCGTCGGCCTTTTCCACCGGTTCGTTGTCTGCCGGTTCGCTGTGTCCACCGGCTAGTTGTGTCTGCCGGTGCGCTGCCTGCCGGCTTTCCATCGGGCCGCCGCCGTCGCCAGCCTGTCTTGTCTGACCGCTGTCCACCGGCTGGCCTTGTCCGATCGCTTCCTGCGACTCGCCTGTCGGACCGCTTGTTTGCCGACTCGCCCGCCCACCGCTGTTTACCGGCTCACCCTCCGGACCGCTGCCCGTTGGTCTGCCTGTTCGGTCGCTGTCTGCCGACCTTCCGTCTGGTTGCGGCCCGCTGGCCTGCTCGGTCGCTGCCTGCCGACCTTCCGTCTGGTTGCGGCCCGCTGGCCTGCTCGGTCGCTGCCTGCCGACCCTCCGTCTGGTTGCGGCCTACCGACCCGTTCCTCCGCCCGCCCACTGTCCACCGGCTTGCCTGTTCGACCAGTGACCGACGGCCTGTCTGTTCGGTCGTCCGGCCGCCGCCGTCGAATGGAGTTTGGTCGTGGCCCGCCGGGCAGTCCTCCCACCGGACCGCGTCCGGTCTCCCCACTCGACCCTCCCACCGGACCGCGTCCGGTCTCCCCATTCGACCCTCCCATCAAACCGCGGCCGGTCTCCCTACTCGACGTCGCCGAGTGTGGCCGGGCGGCGGGAGTCGTCGGTTTCCGTGGTCGGGACGTTCAGCGTGCCGGACGACTCCCAGGCAATGTGGGCCGGCTCGGCGTTGGCCTGTCCACCGAAGTCGGCGAGCCACGCGGCCACAAGAGCGAGGTTCTCCCGCCACTGTGATTCGGGTACGACCGGCAGGATGTCGTCCCAGAGCGAGAGGAACGTACCTCGTAGCTGAAGCCTGCCGTAGGGCCGAGCCAGGAACCACATGTGTAGGTGCGCGCTTCCGTCGCCCCACCGGTTCACGTGGACCCGCGCGACGCCGTCGAGCGAGCGGATCGCGCGCTCCAGGCGAACCGTCATCACGCCGAGCTCGGCGGCCAGCAGGTTGGGCAGGTCGCCGAGGTCGAGGTGCGAACGACATTCCAGGATCAGAACCATGGGAAGGCCGGTCGGCCGGTCCATCGCGCGGACACGCCACCGCTCACTGACCCAGATGTACGCGTCGTCGGGGGTCCCGCACGCCACACAATCAGAGCCGTCTTCACCGCTGCGGGGTGGTTCGACGTCGACCGGTGGAGCGAGTTTCTTGACCCGCATATCGCCTTCGAAGGGAAAGGACGGCCATCGTGTGAAGTCAGGCAGGGGGGTGGTGTTCTCAGACACGACGTGACCTTAGCCCAGCCCAGGACGACCTGTCCCGGGTCAATTTCCCACGACTTCGCACGACAGAGGGACTCCCCGCACTTCGACGGCCATCAGCTTCCCGTCATCCACACGCCCATCCCCAAGTTATCCACAGAAGTTATCCACAGGCTCCCGTGTTTCACGTGAAACTCGACGTAGAACGCTTGCACACCCTGTGGATAGAGCAGTGGACGAAGCCCACAACATCGGCGTCGTTTCACGTGAAACACCGGCAGCCCCTCCATCAACAGGTGCAACACACAGGTTGTGGATAGTGGGGTTCGCGCATGTCTCGAAAGTTGTCCACAGCCACGTTCGCGGCGCCGAGCCGGCCCACACGATCCACGGGCATGCATCCGGGCTCAGACCGGCAGCCCAGCCGTAACGGGAATGCACTTCACTTCCCGACCTCGATCCGCTCCACGTGAAACAGCCCGACAACCCGAGTTCCGCTCAGGTCCAGGTCTACACCGCTGTCCCAGTACGCCACATCGGTCCCGCCGAAAGCCTTCATCACGGGGTCAGATCTGGTCTGTCCAGCTCGACCCCCCATCACGAGATTTCGGTCGCCTGCCTCCCCAGTACCCCGGCTCCCTCGGTCCACCTCGAGGTGGCACCCACCGCCCCGATCTATCGTGGCGTCGGTACATCCCTACCGCCGGCCACGCCCTTTCTGGATCGCCGGCGCTCGCTGATTTCGCCACCCTTCACCGCTCCTAGAAGCCTGCGCTCCGATGTCCCGGTATCCCGGCCGACCCCGCCGCCCTCAGCCATGTGATCCCGGCAATCGCCATCTGGTCCCGGCAATCGGAGTCCATGACGGCTGCGGGCCTGAGCGATCGCTGCCACCGGTCTGACATCCCAGCCGATGTCCCGTCGCATCGGGGTGCCTGCCGTCCACCCACGGACCGCTCCAGCCGCCGGCCAATTCGAAGCTCCGTTCCCCGTCGCCGGGCTTCGCCGGCCGTCCCGTCTCACTGCCCCAGCGCCTTAAGACCGGCCTCAGCCACGTCCGACCAAACTGCAGCTCCCCAAATCTCCGGCCGGCTCTCCTCTACTCATCCGCGCGCTGCCTGTTCGTCCTCGTTGCGCGTCATTCGATCTCCCCTTCAGCTGCCATGTCACCGTCCCAACTCACGGGCCGAAGGCCGCCCTCCGCCCGTAGTCCACCGCCTGAAGACCGCTCTCCCTTCTCCTCAAACGGTTCGCAGCCTTCCCGTTCACAGATCGCTCGCGGTCGCCCATCGGGAGTCTCGGCAACTGCCGGCTCCCACGGCACTGCCCTCAACCACACCCGCGCCATCATGTCGATGCTCTCTCACGCCCAGGCCCCCACCTTCATCTCCGCCACGCACAGGCACCTCGCCTTGGACCACGGCTCAGCCGCCACCTGCTATCGCATCCGCCCCTCCTCACACACAGCCCGCCTGTCGCATTCATCCGCCCGTCCCGTCCGACCGCCCGGCCACGTCCGACCGCGACGTCCGATCGCGACGTCCGACCGCCCCCTAGGTCCAACCACCGCCATGTCCAACCGTCATCACGCCGACTCACCCATCGCTTTCGGTCGGCCTGTCGCAGCCGCCCAGCCCGTCCGTTTTGCTCGCCGAGCCACCCGCACGCGAGGCCGCGGTTGTATCTCTCCGGACCAGCCGCATCACGTGAATTCCGGGCGCGAACGAACGGCCAAGTAATGATCGTTCCCGCAGCGAATCGCTAGTGGATAGCCAACGGCCAGCGCCAGTTCCCACTCTTCGCCGCCAGTCGGACAAGACCGTAGGCAGCGACCAGCTCGCCATGATCGGCCCCAATGACGATCCTCCCCGCGGCTACCACTCCCGTGGAGGCCTTCTCAGAACAGGCATCTCAGATCGCTGGGGTCGTAGGCCACTCGGAAGTCAGCTCTCGCTCTCACCGCGAGGCAGAGTGCTTGGTCCAGCCACGGCTCCTTCAATCCGCCGCGCCCTACACCCTGAGATCCTCATAACACGCGGCGAAGATCATCGCCCAGCTCCAAAACAGATCGAGCTGTGACCGACGCCAGCCCCTCCGAAGAACGCCGGCCTCCGGTGGCCCTAGGCGCCGGACGAGGCCATGTCGCTTCCCCAGCCCGAAACGCCCGCGTTCGCTAATTGAAAGACCGCTCAGCCCTCCAGTCCACCTACCCACTGCTCATCGAGCTGTGACTGGAATTAGCGCCATACCGGCAGAGCCCAGCACTCACTCCCATGGAATAGCGCCGAGCTTCGTGCCCATCCGCTGGCCGACAGGCCATTCCAAACAGCCCTTCGCCGGCACGCGCGCTGGCGGCCAAAAGCCAAGGTTTCACGTGAATCACCCCGCACCCCGCACCCCGCACCCCGCACCCCGCACCCCGCACCCCGCACCCCGCACCCCGCACCCCGCACCCCGCACCCCGCACCGATTATCGGATCGCCTCGTTCTCAAGAGAGCCGTCGGCTCACGGCTGTATCACCGGTCAGACTTCCAGCCCCAAGATCGGGCTATTCGTGGAACCTGGGGCTACGGCCCGGGCCGT